>JAAZBY010000452.1 GCA_012513595.1 Chloroflexota bacterium | reverse complement strand
TCCAGCCGCAACTGGGCGATCTGGGCGCCCGACTATCTCTCGCGCTACGACGCCGACCCGATCCGCTACTATCTGACGACGCATGCGCCCGAGAGCAGCGACTCGGACTTTTCCTGGGCCGAGTTCCTGGCCGCCAACAACAACGAGCTGGTGGGCACCTGGGGTAACCTGGCCCACCGCGTGCTGACCTTTGCCTACCGCAACTTTGAGGGGCGCGTCCCCGAGCCGGGCGACCTGACCGACGAGGACCGCGCCATCTTGGCGACCGTGGAGGCCGCCTTTGGCCCCGTCGCTGAGGATCTCGAGGCCTGCCGCTTCCGCAGCGGGCTCGCCAAGGTAATGGCGGTGGCGCGCGAAGCGAACCGTTACCTCGACGCCGCCGCTCCCTGGAAGGCGCTCAAGGTGGACCGCGAGCGCGCGGCGACGGCCGTCTATGTCACGCTCAAGGTCGCGGACTCGCTCAAACTGCTGTTTGCGCCGTTCGTGCCGTTTGGCTCGGAAAAGCTGCACGCCACCCTGGGCTATGACGACCCGCTCTTTGGCACTCAGGAGGTGGTTGAGTATCAGGAGACCGAGCGCCGGCATCTGGGGCTGACCTACCACGGCGTGGCCGAGGATACCGACCGCTGGGGGCCGAGCGCACTGCGGCCGGGCCAGGCGCTGCGCGAGCCCGCACCGCTCTTTAAGAAGCTGGATGACGAGATCGTGGAGCAGGAACTGGCGCGGCTGGGCTAGTCGACGTATTGTAGGGACACCCGGCGCCCGCAGGGGCATCGGGTGCCCTTTCGCATTCCTGCTAGCCCGGAGGCAGTGGTGAGCGCCAACCTGCACAGCGAACAACGGACCCGACTCTGGCTCGCGCTGATCGTGCTGCTGTACCTGGCGCTTGCGAGCGCCTACGCGATGTTCACGCCCGCCTGGCAGGTGCCCGATGAGCCGGCGCACTACAACTATGTCAAGTACATCGCCGAGACCGGCCGCTTGCCCGAGCTACGGCCCGGCGACTATCCCGCCGAGTATCTGGAGGAGATCAAGGCCGCGCGCTTTGCGCCCGAGTACAGCATCGATCCGATCCGGTACGAGTCGCACCAACCCCCGCTCTACTATCTGCTGGCCACGCCGGCCTTCCTGTTGGGTCGCGCGCTGGGGGTCGCTACGCCCCTCCTGCCGCTGCGCCTGTTCACGACGCTGCTGGGCTGCCTCTCACTGCTGGTGGCCTTTAAGCTCGTCCGCGCACTCGCCCCCGGTCGACCGGACCTGGCCCTCGGCACGGTCGCCTTTATAGCGTTTCTGCCGATGCGCCTGGCGATTGCCGGCGCCGTCAACAACGACGTCCTGGTAGAGCTGCTGCTAGCCCTGACGGCCTGGCAACTCGTAATCATGGATAAACGTGGATGGACGATACGCCGCTCGTTGCTGCTGGGGCTGACCATCGGTCTCGCGCTCCTGACCAAGCTACAGGCCTATGTGGCCGCGCCGCTGGCCTTCTTCGCCTGGGCCTGGGCCGTGGCGGCCGCGCGGCGCACGCGCCAGCCGGTCGGCCCGCTGCTGGTGCAGGGCGCGCTGGTGTTGGCCGTGGCCACGGCCTGCGTGGCCCCCTGGCTGGAGCGCAACGCCAGCGTCTATGGTCCCGGAGACCTGCTCGGGATGGTGCGGCATGACGCCGTGGCGGGGGGACAGCTGACCACCGCGGCCTTGATCGCCGAGCGCGGGCTGGTTGGCACGCTGCGCAGCCTGGCACAGACCACCTTCCAGTCCTTCTGGGGACAGTTCGGCTGGATGGGCGTGCCGCTCCACCCGCGCGTGTACCAGGCATTGGCCGCCCTCTGCGCACTCGCGCTGCTGGGACTACTCGATAGTGCCCGCGACCTCTGGCGCCAGGCACGGAACGGCGTCCGGGCCTACGAGATGATGCTATTGGCCGCCTGGGGCGCGCTCACCGTGGCGGGGTTCCTGTGGTACAACCTCCAGTACGTCCAACACCAGGGCCGGTACCTGTTCCCCGCCCTGCCGGTCTGGGCGCTGGCATTCACTGTGGGCATGCAGCGGCTCTATAGCCGCGCACCGCGCTGGGTGCTGGCAGTGCTGGGCGCGGCCGCGGTCGGGTTGCTGATCCTGGCAACCGTCTCGGGCGATCTCAGGGCCTACGCACTCATGCTGGTGCTGGCATCCGCAACACTCGTTGTGGTGGGACGCTGGATTGAACGCCGTTGGCCGGGCGCAGCGCTGGCGGCCACAGCTCTAATCCTGGCCGGCTTTGCTGCCTGGTGTCTGACGGTACTGGTGCCGGCACTGACTGCGTAGGGATGTGACAGGCGGGACGTACGGCAAAGGGCCGGCTCGTTTGAGCCGGCCCTTGATCGTTGCGTGTGCGCCCGGGGCGCCGGAGGTAGGACGAGGGTCAATGGCCCCGCGCCCAACCTTTCAGATCTAGTACATGTCCCCGCCGCCGCCGCCCGCGGGCATTGGAGGCTCGGGCTTGGGAATGTCCGTGATCAGCGCTTCGGTGGACAGGATCATCGCCGCGATCGAGGTTGCGTTCTCTACCGCCGACCGCGTCACCTTGGCCGGATCGATGATCCCCGCCTCGAACATGTCCACGTACCGGTTCCCCATCACGTCGTATGCGATGGCCGTGTCGCTGGCCTCTGCCTGGCGCCGGC
>JAAZBY010000451.1 GCA_012513595.1 Chloroflexota bacterium | reverse complement strand
CGGGGTTCGAATCCCTGTCCCTCAGCCATCGACGAGAGGGCCGCTGCAAATGCAGCGGCCCTCTTGCATATGTCTCCCCTCAGTGCGGCACCAGCACCTCGCCGAGGGCAAAGAGGATCCAGAACCCGCCGACGATCACGGCCAGGGCGAACCCCAAGACCACCAGCCAGGAGCGCTCCCCCCCGCGCAGCGCCCGAGTCCCCGTCAGCAGGGCCGCGACGGTCAGGGCGAGCTCGAGAACCACGCCCACCATCCCCGTCGGGAGCATGATCCGCGCGCGCTCGCTGTCCCCAAGGACGGCCCGCCCCAGCGCGCCAAGGGACGGGAACAGCAGACCCCAGACCGCGGCGGCAATCGCCAGCCAGAACGCCCGCCGGCCGACGCTCGACGCCGGTCGCCATGGCCGCTTCACAGGCACTCTCCTTTCTGATCCGGCCCCGCGCCGGGTGGGCGTCCAATCGACTCAGTCACCTGGGCCTCCGCTAGAGCGCATCCGCTCCAGAATGGGCCGCAGGCACCCCTCCGCATCCTCGCGCAGGGCCGCCCCTCGGAGCCCCAACGTCTCCTCCAGCATGCTGAGCGCCCGCGCCCCCAGGTAGTAGCCCGTCTCGCTGTGCCCCCGGACGTTCAACCAGGAGCCGAAGAAGGCAGTCACCGAGTCTCCGGCGTCCACGGCCCTCAGGAACTCGGCGGCCAGCCAGGCCTCGTGGCACCGGCACCACTGCAACCACTCGCCTCCGCTGCTCTGCGCCTGATGGCAGGCCTCCTCCCCTTCCAGGAGCACCTCACAGCGCTGCGCGAACCCTTCTTCGTACAGCCTCCACCAGGGGCCGCTGCCGCGCGCCCGGCCGGCCGCCCTTCGCCACCCGCCATGCACGAGGTGTCCGCACTCATGGGCCACCAGGCCCGCGATGGCCGCAGCATCGCTCCAGCCGCACTCGGCAACGTTCTCCAGCCCAAAGAGGATGGCCGGAAGGCCGTCGTCGGTCGTCACCCAGCCGGCGCCACAGCCGATGCCGACATGGATGACCAGGGTCACCTCGCCCTGCCAACCCAGCACCCGCCCTGCCCGCCGCAGCGTCGGTCCGCAGGCGCGCAGCAGGTTGCGGTGGGCCTCCTCCATGAGGGGCAACCGCTCGTCGAAAGCGGCGAAGACCCGCTCCCGGGCGACCGCGGCCCAGTCGAGCCCCTGCGCGGCATAGTCGGCGGTCTGCTTGGCGAGGAGCTCGGGCCAAGGCGCCAGGTAGTCGCTTGCCCACCGGGCCACCTGCTCTTCCAGCGGGCGTCCGCGGACTTCGCCCCAGTAGGCCAGGAAGGCGGGGAAGGTGTCGATCAGGCTGCTCAGAACCCCGTCGTTCGTGGTCAGGGCTGAGTCTTCTGCCGTCAGACGGTCAGGGCGCCGGGTCACGTGCTGCGCTCGCGCCGCATCGCTTTCAGCCGTTCGAGCGCCTCGGCATAGCCGGCATTCTGCTGCGACCAGTCCTGCAGACGCTGGCAGACGAACTCGTCGCAGGCGCTGCAGGAGGTGAGCCCCTTGCCATCGACACAGCAGAGGAGAATCGCGCAGTCCGCCGACCAGTGCACCGACCGGTCACCGAGGCATCCTTGGCAGTACATACGGCGCTCCAGCGCCTCGGGGAGCCCTTCGTTGTCCTTCAGCCAGCCCCTCCCGTGGAACCACTCCAACACGCGCCGGGCAGCCTCGGCATCGGTAGGCAACCCGCGAATGTCACACCCGGCACAGTCGAGACCACAGACCGCCATCATCTGCCCAAGTACTGACATGGTGCTCCTCCGCGTCCCGCTCTGGCTCAGCGCGGCCCGGCGCCTTCCGGCAGAGTTCGCTGCGCCTCATCGCTTTGCACCGCTCCAGGCTCACTATAGCACGGAATCGATCGCCGGCACGGTGCGCCCTCGCCGTCCCCGAGTGATGCGGAGGCCACCGATAGGCGCTGGCTGCGGTTTCACGGCGCTTTTATGTTGAATGGCGCCGGAGTGGTATAATATGTCTAGCCACTCGCTTGGCCCGCTGACACGGCTGGCCGTGCTGGGGCCGTCCCCACGCAGGCGCAGAGTCATCCGGGGGCGGCGGCGAGGGCGATTCCCTGTCGTGCGCGTGTGGGTCACATCCTTGCCCTACCCACGACGAGCTGCGGCCGGCTGGCGCCGGCCCGGGCTCAGCATCTCGACACCTTGTAAGTGGAGGCCAAGCATGAACGGGCGCCTTCGCCTAGGACGCATTCGCCCTGTCTGGTTCACGTGGTTCGTGTTGTTGTGTCTTCTCCTCAGCCCCGCCGCCGTTGCCCAGGCGGGTACCCCCCGTACGGTGAACGCTCCTTACCAGGGAAGTTCTGTAAACTGGGCGCAGACGGCCATCTTTTGGTTCGGTGAGGCGGAACTGCGCGCCGACCGTCTTCCCCCGGGGCGCAACTATGTGGATGTGCGCGTGGCCTACAACGACGCCGGGCTGCTCTTTTCCATCAACGCGATCGACTACTTTGCCTGGTACGACGCCTCTGCCACCGCCTCGAGCGACCCGAGGCTCTTTGACGGCGCGGCGATCTACCTGGACACCTCCGGTGGCCGCAACACCACCCCCCAGCCGTCGAGCTACTACTTTCTGAGTGGCCTGTACCTGACGGGGCACATCTCCCCGAGCAGCGTGCCCAACTACCAACGGAGCGCCAGGGGGCGGGGTGGCTCCTGGGACACCTCCTGGAAGGCCCCCTGGCAGATCCTCGACGCCTGGGCCGAGTGGTGCCCCACCTGCAGTGCCCCCAACAGCAACAGCTCTGCCGGGGTGGATTATGGCTGGTTTATCCGCACGCAGATCCCCTGGGCGAGCCTGGGCCTCTCTGGCCCTCCCGCCGCCGGGCAGACCTGGGACCTGGGCGTGGTGCTGTACGACCGCGATGAGCCGCTCCCCGCGGCCCCCCTCCCGCCGCAGGTATGGCCGGAGACCTTTGACGCGCAATCGCCGGCCACCTGGGGCCGGCTGCGCTTCGGCGCGACGGCAAACTCCGCGGCGCCCGGGCTGGCCAGCGGGCAGACGGTGATCCGCCGAGGCCTGGGCACCAGCCGCGTCGAGGACGCCTGGATCGGCGGCGGCGGCGTCTGTGGTGGCGGACACATGGGCGACCCCGACGGCGACTATCACGGGGATGACATGAACCTCTTTGTCGGCAACCAGTACCAGGTGGCCGATTTCCCCTGCTCGAGCAAGTCGTATCTGCGCTTCTACCTCGAGGGAGTGCCCCCGGGCAGTACGATCCTCTCGGCCACGCTGACCATGCATCACTGGGGGAACGCCTACCCGCCCGAGGCGCACCCATCCCTCGTACAGGTGTTCACTGTCGACAACACCTGGGCGGAGGATTCCCTCTCCTGGAACAACGCGCCGATGGCGCGCGAGAACATCGCCACCACCTGGGTGTCGCCGCTCCCGGACTACTATGAGGGGCCGGGGAACCCCTACACCTGGGACGTCACCGCCGCGACCGCCGCCGCCTATGCCACGGGCAGCCCGCTGAGCATCGCCCTGTACTCCGCCGACTGGTACCTCCACGGCAGCAAGTACCTGCGGTCATCGGAGGTCGACGACTGGTACGCGGCGGCACGCCCGACGTTGACCATCGTGTGGGGAGATACGGGGCGAGAGCGCGTCCACCTGCCGCTGCTTTCGGCCGGGCGCTGAGGGCAGCGCTCCGCATTGGTCAGGGGAGGGCGAGCTCCAGGCCGGGGAGTGCCTCACGCAGGGTGGCCAGGGGCAGATGCCCCTCGCGCAAGAGGCGCGGCGGAGACACGCTCAGGTCCACGATGGAAGAGGGCACGCCGATGGGCGCCCGCCCGCCGTCGATCAGCAGCGCGATGCGGCCGCCCAGGTCGGCGAGCACGTCCGCGGCCGTCTGGGGCGAGGGCCGGCCGGAGAGGTTGGCGCTGGTGACGGCCAGCGCCCCCCCTGCCGCGGCGATGAGGCGCAGCGCCAGGGGATGGTCGGGCATGCGCACGGCCACCGTCGGGCGGCCCGCCGTCAGCAGGGCGGGCAAGTCCGCGCGCCCCGGGACGACAATGGTCAGCGCCCCCGGCCAAAAGCGGTCCAACAGGGCGGCGGGGAGCCGCGTTCCCTCGGCGGCCACCAGGCGCAGGCCCTCGCGCGAGGCAACGAGCACCGGTATGGCCATGTCGCGCGGGCGGCGCTTGGCCGCGTAGAGCCGCTCCAGCGCCCACGGCGAGCGGAGGTCACACCCCAGGCCATAGACGGTGTCGGTAGGGAAGGCTACCAGCTCCCCCGCCGCGATCAGGCGGGCCGCCTCCTCTTCGACGTCTGCACGCGCGGCGCGCAGCACCCGCGTACGCCGCGCCCCTTCGTCCGTGTCCATCGGCGCGTCAGCCCCTCCCGTCGCTG
>JAAZBY010000450.1 GCA_012513595.1 Chloroflexota bacterium | reverse complement strand
GCGCCGATGTTCGCGGTGGTCGTGGTCTTGCCGACGCCGCCCTTGCCCGAGGCGATGGTGATGACCCGAGTGCGCATGGCGCTACACCCCCCGTCCCGCGGTCCAGGGTTCCACGACGACCGCCCCGTCGCGCACGCGGGCTATCTCGGGGTACGGGCGCCCTTTGCGGTCTGCGTCGTCCGGGCGAGCGATGCAGTCTCCGATGCGCAGCTGGAGGGGGTGCATCTCCAGGGCGCAGATGACGGCGTCCGCGTTGCCCGAAGAGCCGGCCCGCACGGTGCCCCGCAACCTCCCCCAGACGATGACGTCGCCGGTGGCCCAGATCTCGGCCCCGGGGTTCACATCGCCGACGATCACCACGCTGCCCGTGTGGCGCACTACCTGCCCCGAGCGCACGTTGCGCCGCAGAAAGAAGGCGCGCTCGCCATCGGCATCGGGCGCTTGGATGCGTGCTGCGGGCGCCGCAGTGGCCGCGCGCGGCGCCGGCGGCTCTGCGAACGGCGGCTCCTCGAGCGCGGGGGCGGCGGGCGGCACGGTGAGGGTCTCGGGCGCTGCCGCCTGTGCGCTGGGCGATGCGGCCGCCTCTTCGGCGGGCTCAGCGGGCTCAGCGGGCGCGGCGGGCTCAGCGGGCGCGACGGGCTCGGCCGGCAGAGCTTGTGACACGGCCGCCACAGGCTCGGGCGTGCCCTCCTCCGTGACGACGTGGAGCCCCATCTCCTGCGCGGCGGCGGCCGTCTGCTCGTCGGAGGTAAGGATCGTACGCAGCGCCATCTGGTTGCTTTCCAGGAGCGCCGCCACTCGCTCTAGTTCTTCCTTGGCGACCAGCCGCCCGCCGAGGCGTAGGGCTACTTTGCCCCCGCGGAAGAACTGCCCCTGCATCTTGAGGTGAGAGCCGAGGTCCTCGATCAGCTGGCCAAAGTCGCCGGTGGCCATCGTGATGGTCAGTCCGTCGCGGGTTCCCTTGATCGAGATGGCGTTACTCATGGCTCTCTTCACCCTCATCCACTGGTATGGGCGGCACGGTGCGCGTCGCGGTCGGCTGGCTGGGCGTCATGGCGCGGGCGTGGGCGTGGGCTGCTCGTCCGGAATGCCAAAGTAGTAGCGCAGGATCTCGCTCGCGATGGGCACCGACGTGCGCGAGCCCTCGCCACCGTTGTCCAGGAACACCACCAGGGCGATCTCGGGGTCCTCGTAGGGCGCAAAGGCGGTGAACCAGGAGTGGGTAGGCAGGTTGCCGAACTTGTCGAGCATGAGGTTGCCCTCTTCGTCGACGCCCGGGTACTCGGCGGTACCCGTCTTGCCGGCGATGTTCACTCCGGGCACGTTCAGCAGGTAGGCCGTTCCGGCCGGCGTGCACACCAGGCGCATCCCCTGGCGCACCAGATCGAGGTTGCCCTGGGAGATGGGCAGCTCGCGGATCAGGTCCGGCTTGAGCGCGTCTACCACCTGGCCGTCGGCCGCGATGACCTGGTACACCAACTGCGGGCGGTACAGCGAGCCCCAGTTGGCGATCGCCGCCACCGAGTTGAGCACCTGGAGCGGCGTGGCCAGCACGAAGCCCTGCCCGGTCGCCGCGTTATACGTGTCGCCGGTGAGCCAGCTCTCGCCATAGTTCAGGCGCTTCCAGCGGTCGTTGGGGATCAAGCCTGACAGCTCGCCCGGGAGCTCGATGCCCGACGGCTCACCAAAACCGAAGGCCAGGGCGCCCTCAGCCAGCCGCTCCATGCCCAGGCCCTGCAGGTCGCCAAAGCCGCCGGACGTCTGGTAGAAAAAGATGTTGCAGGAGTGCATCAGGGCACCCACCACGTTCAGCGACCCATGCCCCGCCTTGCGCCAGCAGTAGAAGCGCTGGGCGTACTTGGGGTCGTTGGGGAAGAACTTGTTGGGCAGGTACATGGTGCCGTTGCAGGTCACCCGCGTGTTCGGAGTGATGGCGCCCGCTTCCAGGGCGGTGGCTGCCGGCACGACCTTGAAGGTGGAGCCCGGCGGATACTGGCCGCTGATGGCGTGGTTGATCAGCGGGCGCGTGCGGTCGGTGCTCAGCCGCTCATAGTCCTCGAACGAGATCCCGCCGGAGAACAGGTTGTTATCGTAGGCGGGCAGAGACACCATGGTCAGCACCTCGCCGGTGCGCGGGTCCATGGCGATGACCACCCCCACCTTGGAGTTGGCCGCTTCCATCCCCTTGCGCAGAGCTTCCTCCACCTTGCGCTGCAGGTCCACGTCGATGGTCAGCATGGCGCTGTAGCCCTGGACGGCTGGCTCCTCGGCAACTACCAGGATCTCACGCTCAAAGGCGTCCACCTGGATGTGCTTTTGCCCTTTGGTGCCGCGTAGCAGGTCCTCGAGGGAGTACTCTACGCCGGCCAGGCCCACGCGATCGTCGGGAGCATAGCCGAGGGATTCGTCCTCCAAGTACTGGTCGGCCGCCTCGCTGGGAATGCGCCCCACATAGCCGAGGATGTGCGCCAACAGCGGTCCGTAGGCGTACTGGCGCACCGGCTCCACGTCCACCGTCACCCCGGGCAGGGAGAGGTGGTTCTCATCGATGATAAAGGCGGCCTGCCGGTCGACCTTGCTGGCAATGCGCACCGGCTGGTAGGGGCCGATCGTGCGCAGGCGCAGCAGCGTCTCGATGCTCAGGTCGCCGCCCTCGGCTTCCTCCCCCTCGGGGGGGTCAAAGGCCGGGATGCCGACCAGCTCCGCCACGCGCTCGAGCACCTCGCGACGCTCCTCCATGTCGTCCGGCAGCCCCGCAGGCACGATGCTCACCGTAAAGCTGGGCACATTGCTGACCAGCATGTGCCCGGCGCGGTCGTACAGGACGCCGCGAGGCGCCGTGATCGGCAGCAGCCGGTACTGGTTGCGATCGGCGGACTGCTGGTATTTGTCCGCCGAGACGATCTGGAGGTCCCACAGTTTGAAGGCCACCGCGGCGAAGGCCAGGATGACGACGGCCTGGTACAGGAGAACGCGTAGTTTGGCAGTGCGAGTGTTCATCTCATCCACCCCACAGAACGGGGCCCCAACCGACGGTACACGGCGCGCATCAGGCCATACACGAACAGCATCGCTACCACGTTCACCACGACGAGCGGCACCGCCACG
>JAAZBY010000449.1 GCA_012513595.1 Chloroflexota bacterium | reverse complement strand
GACCGGCGTAGGGATAGAAATCGAACGAAGCGGCGGGGTGGCTGGAAAAGAACCCGCCCATCCCCCCGCGCACGTTGCCCGGCGGCACCCGCGTGGGGCAGAGCTCAGCGTTCACCCGGACGGCCAGCGTGTTCACCCCTCCCCAGGCGATGCGATCGGTGACCTCGAAGGCGAACGGCAGGTGCCCGCCGAGGTGTTCGCCAAGCGGCTCCCCGTTCAGCCAGACCCTGGCCTCATAGTTCGCCGAGGCGAAGCGCAGAAAGACGCGCTGCCCCTGCCACGTCCGTGACACCTGGAACGTGCGCGCGTACCAGGCCGTACCCAGGTAGTCATGGGTGTCCTGGAACTGCTCGTTCCAAGAGGCGGGCACGGCGATGGCGCGCGGCGCAGCCAGCCCACGGCACCAGCCCTGCTCCTCCCCGACGTCCGTGGGGTCAAGCTGGAAATCCCAAAAGCCAGAGAGGTCCTGAACGTTGCGCAGATCGTTTTGCTGTGGGTACAACATGGCCTGATCCCTCCTCCACTGCTCTGTTTGCGGCGGTCAGACGTAGCCAGGGCGCCGCGGCCTAGAACTCGGCCTGCACCCGCGCAATCACCTGTGCAAGCCACTCGACGCGCGCCGCGACGCGGGCGTGTGCATAGTCGGCCATCATGTCCCACGTGGCCATGACGCGGCCCACGTCGAGGGGCAGGCCGTGGGGGCCGGGCGGCGGCAATGGCGCCACCGCCCGGAGGCTCTCGGCCTCGCCTTCGGCCTGCTCCCTGGCGTCCTGCAGGCGGACCAGGAGCGTGTCGCGATCCAGCAGGCCATAGAAGAAGAAACGGGCAAAGAAGCGCTGCTCGTCAGCCCCCGGGTCGGCCGGGGCGCGTAGCCATTGCAGGAACTCGGTCACCCCCTGCTCCGTCACGCGGTACACCTTGCGGGCGGGGCGGCCCTCCTGCGGCTCCACCCGGTAGACGACCAGCCCGTCATCGGCCAGGCGCTTCAGGGTGGGGTAGATGCGGCGCAGCGAGGCGGATTCGAGCAGGAAGGTGGCCCCCTCGAGGCGCTTGTGCAGGGCATAGCCGGTGCGCGGCTGGAGGATTAGCAGGCCGAGCAGGGTATGACGGAGGGCCATGGCGCTCCTCGACGTGAGTCATATACACGGACGGATATACACGATGGTATATATGCGCGCCCGGCCTGTCAAGTGCGCGACGGCGGCCCGCGGTTGACACGCTCCCCCAGCGGGCTAGACTTGTCGGCACCCCTGGCCACAGAACGTGCCGGAGCGCCGCGCCTCGGCCTCTGCACGGCATAGAACGGAGACAGAGCGACATGATCCGAGAGCAACGCCTCCTGTATCTCAACCCCCGCGACCTGCAGCCCTCGCGCCGCAACGTCCGCTCGGACCCCGGCGACCTGGTCGGCCTGGCCGAGACCATCCGCGAGCACGGCGTATTGCAGCCGCTCGGGGTGACCCGTGAAGAGGACGGCTACCGCATCGTCTACGGCAACCGGCGCCGCGACGCCGCCATCGTCGTCGGGCTGGACCGCGTCCCCTGTGTTGAGGTGGGGAGCGTCGACGAGGGGGAGGTACTCGTCCAGCAGGTGCTGGAGAACCTCCAACGCCTCGACCTGAACGATCTGGACAAGGCGCGCGCCTTTCAGGCCATCCTCGACCGCCTGGTACTGGAGGGCATCAGCCACGGGGAGGCGCTCGACACGCTGGGGCGCACCCTGGGCTTGTCGGTACGCCAGATTCAGCGCTACATGCGCCTGACCCAGCTCGGCGATGAGGTCCAGGGGATGATCGCCAGCGGGGAGCTGGGCGTTACGCACGGGCAGCACCTCGTGGGGCTCGATAGTGCCGCGCGCCAGGCCTCCGTGGCCCACCTGGCCGTGGAGGAGGGCCTCTCGGCCGCGGAGCTGGCCCGGCTCTGCTCCGCACTGCAGCTCAACGCCAACATCGCCCCACAGACCGCCCTGGAGGCCTTGCGCCGCGGGGAGCGGGTACCCGTGGTACAGGCCCGTCCGCGCGAGGAACTGCCCGGCATCGGCACGGCTCCCGCGCAGGAGCCCTCCTGGGAGGGGGACGATGATTCTGCCTGGGCTGACGAAGAGGACAGCGCCGGCGACGAGCCACCGTTCGGCCAGGAGCGCGGCTACGGCGCGGGCGAACCCGTTACCCACGACGGTAACCGCGTCCGACGGCTACACAGCATGGACTCTTTTATGGACGAGGTACAGCGCCTGGCCCAGTGCGTCCAGGATGGCGACCTGCAGCGCTTCCTCGGTGACGATGAAGCGGGGCGGATCAAGGTGCGCTTGGCCGCGCGGCAGCTGCACTTCCTGAGCGAGGCGGTGAACGCCCTGGCCGACGCCCTCGACAGCGCCTGACGTCAGGGCCAGGTGCGCACAAAGAGCCGGGCGGGCAGGTCCTGAGGACCTGCCCGCCCGGCGTGTGGTTTCTGAACGGCCGTCAGGCGGCGTCACCGGTGGGGGCCGTCGGTGGGGCCTGACCCTCTGGCTGCCAGGGCTCGCCGGGTGCGTAGATCATGCTCGGCCGGCGCAGCCGGTGGCGCACGAACAGGAGCGTGCTAAAGAAGACGAACAGAATGATAGAGACCCACTGCGCCGTGGGAACCCCGGCGATCTTCCAGGCGTCCGGCCGGAAATACCCCTCGATGAAAAAGCGGATGAACGGGTAGATCAGGCCGTAGAGGAAAAAGATGTCCCCATACAGGCGCGTCCGGCGCCAGCGGCGGGCCAGGGTCAGGAGTACCAGGAACCCGATAAAGTTCAGGGCTGACTCGTAAAAGAAGGTCGGGTGAAAGTACTCAAAGTTGGCATACTCGGCCGGCAGCCCGGGCCCCACGCGGTGTTCGGGCGGGATGTAGATCCCCCAGGGGAGATCGGTCGGCGGGCCGAACAGCTCCTTGTTGAAAAAGTTCCCCCAACGGCCGATAGCCTGGGCCAACAACAGCCCCGGCGCCGTGTAGTCCGCCCACTCCAGGAAGCGCAACTTGTGGTACTTGCAGAAAGCCCACAGGCCGACGACGCCGCCTAACACCGCGCCGTAGATGCCGAACCCGCTCATCTGCAGGCCGAACATCTCGCTGGGATGGACGCGATAGTAGTCCCAGCTGGAGGCGATGTGGTACAGCCTGGCGCCGACAACGCCGGCGAACAGGCATATCAAGAGCAGGTTCCAGGCGATCTCGGGATCGTGCCCGTTACGCCGCGAGAGCCTGCTGGCCAGGTGGGCCGCCAGCACGGCGCCCGTCACGATCAGCACCCCGTACCAGTAAACGGAGATGGGGCCAATGCGGACAAGCACTGGATCGGGTTGCATCACGTCCTCCTGAACGGCCGTTCTGCCTCTCTGTGGTGCGGCTGGCCGGTGCCAGCCTTGCCGCCATTATACGCCGCCGGCCCGGCGCCGCAAGGCTGGGTTGCCCTCCTGCGACGCCTGCCCGGCGGCGCAGGAGGCCTCGGCAAGTTGGCTGAGGCCTGCTGTTGTGGTAGACTGGACTCCCGTGTGAGGCCCGATGGGTCGCCGCCTCGCCCCATCAGCAGGCCCCGTGTTCTGCCCAGTGACCAAAGGAGAGCCATGCCCGGCATGGACAGACAGACGGACCAACGTATTCGCGATGTGCTGCGCATCTTTAGCGGCAGTTCGCACCCGGAGCTTGCCGAAGAGATCGCCGAGAACCTGGGCTGCACCCTGTGTCGGCGAGAGACCGTCCGCTTTAGCAACGACAACCTCTTTGTGCAGCTCGGCCGCAGCGTGCGGGGCAAGGATGTGGCCATCATCCAGTCCTTCTGCCCGGATGTGAGCGACAACCTCCTGGAGCTGTTGATGCTCCTCGACGCCGCCCGCAGCGCCTCGGCCAAGACGGTCCATGCCGTCATCCCGTACTACTCTTACGCCCGGTCAGACAAGAAGGATCAGCCCCGCATCTCCATCGCAGGGCGGCTGGTCGCCGATCTGCTCTCCACGGCGGGTGCCAGCCACGTGATGACCATGACGCTGCACTCCCCGCAGGTGCACGGCTTTTTCGGCGTCCCGACCGACCACCTCACCGCCCAGCAGGTCTTTGTGCAGCACTTTAGCCAGCGGGACCGCGCCAACACCGTGATCCTGTCGCCCGATATCGGCAACGCCAAGCGCGCCACCAAGCTGGCCCGCGCGCTGGGGGTGGGCGTGGCCGCCGGAGACAAGGAACGGATCTCGGACGATTCGGTCCACTATGCCGGCATCATCGGGGACATCCGCGGCAAAGATGTCATCATCTTTGACGATGAGGTCGCCACGGGCGGGTCGATCGTCGGCCTGGTAGACATCCTGCGCCAGAACGACGTATCGCGCATGACCCTGGCCTGTACCCATGGCCTCTTCACCGGGCCGGCCATCGGGCGCCTGGCCGCCATTCCCGAGCTCGAGGAGATCGTCACCACGAACACGGTGCCCATCCCGCCGGAAAAGCGCCTGCCGAACATGACGGTCCTCTCGGTGGCGTCGATCTTTGCCGAGGCCTTGCGTCGCAACCTCCTGGGCAGGTCGGTGGGCTCCCTGTTCGCCTACTGGCCGGACAAGGACGACGGCTAGACCGCCCACGACAGATAGCAGCAGCGGCCTGCCGGGCACCCGGCAGGCCGCTGGTCTTTCTCAGGGAGTCCAGTCCGCTTAGGGTAGGATCGGCAGCGTATCGGGGGCGAAGGGCAACACCGTCACCGTGGCCTGCTCACCGTGCCGCCGGAACGCGTCGGCCAGGGCCTCGTCGATGGTGGCGAACGGCGCAAAGCTCAGGGCATGGGCTTCGTCGTCGCTGATCCCCCCGGAGACGAGCGACACGTCGGCCCGCTCCCGGGCGTTGGCCCAGGCCAGCGTCAGGGCGGCCGCCGTGAGGTCGTCGATGGCCCCGCTGGCGATCCCCGCCTCGATCTCATCCCAGGCCTTACCACCGAACTCCAGCACGCCCGGATGCGTGGCCGCCACCCCCTCGGGGCAGGGCGTCACGATAATGATGGTACCGCCCTGCTTCACGCACAGCTCGGCGGCGTAGAGCGTCTTGTGCGCCTGCCAGAACTCGGAATCGCAGGGGTGTGAGCCGGCCACGACGATATCGGCCAAGGCCGGGATCTCCACGCCGTATACGCGGCGAGAGAGCGCCACCCCCTGCCGGAAGGCAGCCCGCGGGTCGCCGTACACCGCCCCCACCACCGCGCCCTCGGCGTTCAGCACCGTGTTCAGGATGGCGCGCAGCCCGGCCCGCTCGGCGATGGCCTCCATTTCCTGGCGCACCCGGTTTTCTACCACGCCCATCAGGCTCACGCGGTGGCGCACCGACAGGAGATGCACCTCACCGGTGGTGCGGTCCCCACAGACGCCCGGCTGGATGATCTTGGCCCCGCCAGAAAAGCCGGGGATGTGGTGCGGCACGATGCTGCCGATGCCGATGACCAGGTCGGCCCCCAGCACCGTGCGGTTGATGGCCACGGGCACGCCGCCGGGCGTGGTGCCGACGTTGGCCAGCGCCTGCGGGTTGAAGGGCTCGTGGTTCGAGATACGGATCCGAGAGACGACCTCGCGCCCAAACTTGGCCAGGATCTCCTCCGCCGTCATGGGGCGATGGGTCCCCAAAGCGATGACCAGGTGAATGGCCGCGTCGGGCACGCCGGCGGCGTTCAAAGCGTCGAGCAGCAGGGGCAGGATGACGTCCGTTGGCGTGGGGCGGGTGCCGTCATCGGCCACCAGGACGAGGTTCTTGACGCCACGGACAAGATCGGCCAGCTGCGGTCCACCGATCGGCTGCGAGAGGGCCCGGCGGATCTCGGCAGCCACGTCGGGCACCGGTGCCATGGGTTGGGGCCAGTAGCTACCCGTCAGGTTGGCGCTGGGCACGCGGAAGGAGAGCGTGCTCTCCCCATAGGGAATCGTCATTGCGGTCCAGTTAGGCACGAATACACCTCCGTTACGGATAATGCGTCGGACTATACACCCGCCCTCCGCTCGGGACAAGGGGAACGCCCCTGACCATCCCACCGGGCAGCGCGGGCCTGATTTGGCCGGCCGCAGGGATGGTCGTACAATCATCGATTGGCTCGGCCTTCGGCCGGGCCTGGCACCCGCCGCTAGCAGGGATGTGACCCATGGAAGTTGGCATTATCGGCCTGCCCCAATCGGGCAAGACGACCCTTTTCAACGCGTTGACCGGTAGCGACGCTCAGACCGGCGCCTACTCCTCCGGGCGCAGCGCGCAGCACACCGCCGTGGTGGACGTGGCCGACCCGCGGGTCGACCTCCTCTCGGCCATGTTCTCACCACGCAAGACGACGCGGGCCAAGGTGCAGTTCACCGACGTCAGCGGCGCCGGCGCCGGGAACGGTGAGCGCCAGGGCCTCGACCAGCAGACTCTGAACGCCCTGAGCCGCTGCGACGCCCTGGTCCTGGTGGTGCGCGACTTTGCTAGCGAGCTGGCTCCCCACCCGGATGGCAGCGTCGACGCAGCGCGCGACCTGGCCAGCCTGCGCCTCGAGCTGCTCCTTTCTGACCTGGGCATCGTCGAACGGCGCATCGAACGGATCGAGCAGGGCCTGAGGAAGAGCCGCGCCACGGAAAAAGCGGCCCTGGAACACGAGTTGGCCCTCATGCAGCGCCTGGCCGCGGCGCTGGAGGCCGAAACCCCTATCACCGACCTCGACCTGACCGACGACGAGGCCCTGCTGATCCGTGGGTTCCAGTTCCTGACGGCCAAGCCCAGCCTGGTGATTCTCAACATCGGCGAGGGCGACCCACTGCCCGAGGACCTCGACTGGGCCAACGGCCACCGGCGCTCTCTGCCCCTGGCGTTGCGCGGCAGCCTGGAGATGGAGATCGCGCAGCTTCCGGCGGATGAGAAGACCGAGTTCCTGGCAGGTTACGGCATCGCCGAGCCGGGGCTCAGCCGCCTAGTGCGCGAGGCCTACGGTTTGCTGGGGCTGATGTCCTTCTTTACCGTAGGCGAAGACGAGGTGCGCGCCTGGACGGTGCGCCGCGGCGCCCACGCCGTCGAGGCGGCCGGCACCATCCACAGCGACCTGGCGCGTGGGTTCATCCGGGCCGAGGTCATCTCCTACGACGATATGATCTCCTCTCAGACGCTGGCCAAGGCGCGCAGCCTGGGACGGTTGCGCCTGGAGGGCAAGGACTATTCCGTGCAGGACGGCGACATCCTGAACATCCGCTTCAACGTCTGAGCTTGTGGCGGGGCGCCGCGTGACGCCCGCAGGATGCCCAGCCCGCGCTAGGCGTCCCGCCGTGCTACGAGTACGTCCCTCTTGCAAATGACGCGATCCACCCGATGAACCAGGGCGTCATACGGGGAATCGTCCAGGACGGTCAGCCGAGTCTCACCGGCCACGAGGGCCACCATCTCACCCCGCGAGAAGCGTGTGGCGTCCCAGGCCAGGGCCAGGGCCCCGCCCGGCAGGAGCAGCCCCGTCCACACCGGCAGCGCCTCCTGCAGGAGGGACGTCAGCACTCCCTGGTGCTGGATGCCGTAGGGCAGGTCGCCCACGATCAGGTGCGCTTGCCGGAACCCCTGGAGCAGGGCGTCGGCCCGCGCGGTTTCTCCCTGCGCCAGCATGCACTGCTGGGGATTGGGCGCCTTGCCCAGGGTCAGCCACCAGCGACGGCCGATCCCCCGCAAGCGCTCTTCGACGACCCGGCAGGCGATCCCCTTTTCGCGGGCATAGCGCTGCAGGAAGGCCGCAGTGGTCTGCACGTCCTGGAGGCTCTTTTCCACGCCCGCGGCGTGCGCCCCCAGGGTCAGCGCCACGAGCAGCGTGGTGCCCCCGCCGGCCAGCGGATCGATGACGCGCAGCGAGGCCCAGTCCTCGGCGGCGAAGCGGCTGCTGTGCCGAGCCACATTCAGCAGGAACTGGGTGAACATCTCGTTCGTCTTGCCCTTGTACCGCCGGGCCATCACCAGGTCGGTCGGCAGATGGGGGGTATAGCCGGTCTCTACGGGCCGCAGCCAGGGGCCGGGCTGGCCTCCCAGGCGGTCGTGGAGCTCAAAGAAGGCGTTGACCGTGGCGAACATGCCCAGCTCACGGGTCAGCGCTGCGTCGAGGTCCTCGCCCAGCTCGAGGCGCAGATAGCCCTGGCCACCCAGGGTCAGCGGCTCGATGGCCGTAATCCGCGCGCCGAGCGGGCTCAGGCGCAGCTCGTGCGGTGCCAGCGCCGCCGCCAGGTCGGCGTACTGGGTGCTTCGTTGTGGGGCGATCTGGGCGAGCAGGGTCGTCAAGGGTTCTACTCCGTTCCGGAATGTCGGGGCGCGCGCCGATCACATCGGCAGCAGCCGCTGCCCCGCGCGCAAGAGCTCCTCGGCGCGCTCGGGGGAGTCCGCCTCGGCAAAGATGCGCAAGAGCGGCTCCGTCCCCGAGAAGCGGAGCAGCACCCACTGGTCGTCGTCGAGCAGGAACTTGGTGCCATCGATGGTCAGGATGCCGCGCACCGGGTAGGCCCCCACGTGGGTAACCTCGTGCTGTTTCAGGTGCCGCGGGAAGAGGACCTTCATCTCCGGCGTGGCGGGCACGTTCAGCTCGGCCATGTACAGGCGGCCCACCCGCTGGAACACCCCCTCCAACAGCTCCGAGATGGTGCCCCCGGTGATGGACAGCATCTCCACGATCAGTGCCGCCGCCAGGATACCGTCCTTGCCCAGGATGTGCCCTCGAATGGTGAGGCCGCCGCTCGATTCGCCGCCCAGAATGGCGCCGTGCAGCTTCATCGCCTCGGCCACGTGCTTGAACCCCACGGGCACCTCAAAGCACTCCTCACCCAGGGCCTGCGCCAGGCGATCCAGCATGTGGGTGGTGGCCAGGTTGCGCACCACCGGCCCCCGCATGCCCCGAACCTCATGGAGGTACCAGTAGAGGAGCAGCAGCAGATCGTTCACCGGGATGTAGCGGCCGCGCTCGTCGACAATGGCAATGCGGTCGGCGTCCCCGTCGGTGGCCAAGCCCAGGTCAAAGCGGCCCTCGCGCACCTCGTGGACCAGCAGCCCCAAGGCTCCGATGTCCGGCGCGGGAGAGCGCCCGCCGAACAGGGGGTCGTGGCGCCCGTGGATGGTCGCCACCCGGCAGCGCGCCTCGGTCAGCACGATGTCGATGGTCACCTCGCCGACGCCGTACATCGGGTCCACGGCGACCCGGAGCCCCGCCCTGCGGATGGCATCCATATCGACAAAGGACTCGACCGCGTCGACGTATTCGTTGGTATAGTCGCGGATGCATACCAGCCCGGCAGCCTGCGCCACCGATAGCTCGACCTTGACGACATCCTCGTCGGCCAGCGCGTTGGCCTCTGCCTCGATGGCGTTGCTCTCCTCATCCAGGAGAAGCGAGCCGTCCTCTTTGAACACCTTCAGCCCGTTCCACTCGGGCGGGTTGTGGCTGGCGGTGAAAGCCAGGCCGTACGCCGCGCCGACCTGGGCCGTGGCATAGGTAACCAGGGGCGTGGGGGCCGGCTCTGGCAGGAGGATGGCCGGAACGTTGTTGCCGGCAAAGACTTCGGCGGCCGCCTCGGCGGCGCTGCGCGACAGGAAGCGCCGATCATAGCCGATCAGCACGCCGCGCTGCTCGAGGTCGGTGCGCAGCAGGCGCCCGGCCAGGGCCTGCGACAGGCGGCGGACGTTGTGGAGCGTGAACCCCTCGCCGATCACAGCCCGCCAGCCGCCGGTGCCGAACTGGATAATGTTCTCTTCCTCAATGCGCCGCGGCCGCAGAATACGCTTTTGCAGGATCACCTCGGCGGCTTCCAGGTCCTCGGGGGTGTTGATCCCCAGGAACTCCTCCTCATCGGCGCTCTGGTAGGCCTCCACGCGGGCGCCCGCCTCGGCAAAGGCGCGCACGGCATCGGTCAGCGGATAGGGGCCGGCCTGGCTGGCCTGCTCGAGCCCTTCCAGCACCTCAAAGATGCGCGGAGCGCGGGCCACGTAAGCGCCGAGGTTGAGCTCGCGGATGCGCCGCGTGCGATCGTCGGCCTGGGCTTCCTCAATGACGTCGACCACGCGGTCCGCGGCGTCTCGGACCACCCGCCCGTAGGGGAGGGGCTCGTCGGTAATGCCGGAAAGGAGCGTGAGATCAGCCTGCTTGAGGCGGTGCCGCGTCAGCATGCCTCGCAGCGACGACAGGCGGAAGAGGGGCGTGTCACCATACAGCACCAGGACGTCACCGCAGAAGCCCGCCAGTTCGGCGCGGGCCTGCGCCACGGCGGGGCCGGTGCCCAGGGCCTGTTCCTGCAAGACGTACTGGTACTGGGGGCCTACATGCGCCTCGATGGCGGCATGCTGGTAACCCACGATGAGATAGGTGTCGCTGGGCGGGGCGAACTGCCGGGCCAGGGCCAGCACATAGTCGATGATCGCCTGATTGCCCAGCCTCTGCAGCGCCCGGGGGTACTCGACGCCGGGCCGCGGCCCCTGCGCAGCGGCCAGGATGAGCACGCGCAGCGCGGCGCAAGGGCGCCCGGCACAGACCGACTCTGCCATCTGTAAACCTCCTCGGGTAGGGCGGGGACGCCGCGGGGCGCAGGGCCCGTGGCGCCCTCAACGGCTCCATCGTAGGCTACCGGCTGAGCCTGTCAAACCCCCTTCAGCCGCCGGATGGCCTTGCCGGCCCGGCGGCGTTGTGATAGACTCTCCGCTGCGGAGCCGCCGGCCCCTGACGATACGCCGAACCAGCCATGAAGATTCGCACCCTTTCCGCCCATCCGCTGTGCCACACCCTGCGGGAGCCCTTTGCCTACGCGGGCAAATGGGTCCGCCAGCGCACGGCGCTGCTCGTCAAGGTGGAGACCGACTCTGGCCTGACGGGCTGGGGCGAGGTGTTCTGTGCGGATGCCTGGCCGGCCCTGGCCGCCCTCATCGAACGCGTCTTTGAGCCGCTCCTCGTCGGCGAGGAGGCGCTGGCCATCGCCGTCGTGTGGGACAAGTTGTACTCCTGGACGCGCGACTATGGCCAGAAAGGGCTTACGACGGCGGCCATCAGCGGCATCGATATTGCTCTGTGGGATATCCTGGGCCAGGCCACCGGCCAGCCGGTCAGCGTCCTGCTGGGCGGGGCATTCCGGAACCGGGTGCGCTGTTACGCCACGGGGCTGTATCGCACGCGCGCCTCGATGGAGTTCCCCGTCGTGCTGGCCCGCGAGGCGTCTAGCTACGTCGCACAGGGGTTCACGGCGGTCAAGATGAAGGTCGGCTTTGGCCTGGAGCGCGACATCCGCGCGGTGGCCGCCGTGCGCGAGGCCATCGGCGACGGCATCGACCTGATGGTCGACGCCAACCACGCCCTGGATGTGCCGCGGGCCATCGCCCTGGGGCAGGCCATTGCCCCGCAGCGCATCGCCTGGTTTGAGGAACCGGTAGTGCCCGAGGACCTGGAGGGCTACCGCGCCGTGCGGCAGGCGCTGCCCATGCCGATCGCCGGGGGCGAGGCAGAGTTCACCCGCTACGGCTTCCGCGAACTGGTCAGCCGGGGCGCCGTGGATATCGCCCAGCCCGACATTTCCCTGGCCGGGGGCATCTCGGAGACGGCCAAGATCGCTGCCTTGTGCCAGGCCTGGCACGTGCGCTGCCTGCCGCACGTCTGGGGCACGGGCGTGGCCCTGGCCGCGGCGCTGCACCTGCTGGCCGCCCTGCCCGACGAGCCCGCGTCGCTGACGCCATCGCCGCCGCTCTGCGAGTACGACCGTACCGAGAACCCCTTGCGCGAGGAGACGTTGACCAGCCCGATCCCCCTGGTAGACGGCTGCCTGCTGGTTCCCCAGGGGCCCGGGCTCGGCGTACAGGTTGATGAACGGGCGCTTGAGCGCTTCCGCGCCGAGTGAGCCGCTGCCGCTCCGGCGCCATTGTCTCTTGGATGTGTTGGTGTGCTATCAGAAGCAGAGGAGTGGAACGCAATGGCTCAGAAGATGAAGGCCTCGCTGTGGATGGGGCCGGAGAAGGTCCGCTTCACCGAGATTGACCGCCCCACGCCTGCAGCGGGGCAGTCGCTGGTCAAGGTGGCCTACGGTGGCATCTGTGGCACCGACATGATGATCTATCTCGGCAAGCACCCGCGCGCCAAGGCGCCCCTGGTGGCCAGCCACGAGTTCTCCGGTACCATCGTCGACGCAAACGGCGGACCCTACCCGGCCGGCACGCGCGTGGCCATCAATCCCCTGGTCTCCTGCGGCGTCTGCTACGCCTGCCGGACGGGGATCCCCCACGTCTGCTCCACGTTGAAACTGGTAGGCATCGACTCGGACGGCGGCTTTGCCGAATACGCCGCCGTGCCCTGGTACACCCTCTGCCCGGTGCCCGACTCGGTCACCCTCAAGCAGGCTGCCGTCATCGAGCCGCTGGCCGTGGCGGTGCACGCTGTGCGCGTCTCTAACCTCAAGGTCGGTGACGTGACGGCTATCCTCGGCGCGGGGCCTGTGGGCATCCTGACGGCCCAGGTCGCCCGCCTGGCCGGCGCCCGGCGCGTCTTTGTCGCCGAGCTGAGCCCCAAGCGCCTGGAGATCGCCCGGGACCTTGGGTTTGACGTGATCGACGTCAAGTCGGCCAACACGGTGCAGACCATCCTCGACGCCACCGACGCTAACGGCGTGCCGGTGGTGTTTGAGACGGCCGGCACCCAGCCAACCATCAACGACGCCGTCGAGGTGGCCCGCATCGGCGGACAGATCCTCCAGGTGGGCATGCCCAAGACGCCCCCCACCGTCGACATCACCAAGCTGCTGTTCAAGGAAGTGCACATGATGCCCATCCGCGTCTACCGCGCGGAGGAGGACTTTCAGCAGTCGATCGCCATCGCCGCGACCGGCAAGATCGACCTGGACCTGCCCGCCACGCACGTCCTCCCCCTCAAGGACCTTGATAAGGGGATGGAGCTGATGCACCAGGCCACCGAGGCCTGCAAGATCCTCATCGATCCCAGCGCGTAACCGCGGCCGGGCGCAGGCCCCTGCCACGTGCTGAGTGGAAACGACATGAGGCCCGGCCCCTACGTCTCGAGGACGTAGGGGCCGGGCCTCACGCGTTACGCGCAGCCTAGCTGATCGCCGGTTCCCCTTGGATCGACTCTACCAGGTCGACGGCCTGGCGGACCGCCTCGGCGCTGCCCGTCAGGAGCAGACGCAGGCCCCCCTCGGCGCCGGCCACGCCCCCCGCCGCTACGGGGTAGGCGTCCACGCCGCACAGCTCCTCCAGGGCTTCGATCTCGGTGAAGATCAGGCCGCTCACCGGCCACACGGAGTGAATCTGGCCGATGCGCTCGTCGGGCTCGGCGATCAGGGCGCTGGCCTCGGCGATATCAAAGGGCACTTCCTTCTCCAGGCCAACGGGGATCAGGAAGCGTAGTTTCTTGGCGATGATGCTGCCGATGGCCCCGCCGATGGTTCCGCCGGTGGGGTGGCCGATGGAGATGCCGGCCACGCCGACGCCGTAGTTCAGCGCGTTGGCCCCCTTGATGTACACGTCCCCCTGCTGCATCTTTTCCAGGGCGGTAAAGCGGTTCAGTTCGGGGGCGGCCTTGCCGTCCACCAGGACCAGGTCCGCCAGGGGCTCCACCTGCCAGGCGTTCTTGCTCTTGGCCGGGGTAGTGCGGCCCGTCAGATAGGCGCGGGGGTCGATGGTGCGGCCGGTCAGCTCTTCATAGATGTAGGCGTTCGTGGACCCCGTGGTAACCACGATGATCCCCTTCTGCATCTTTTCCTTGATGAACGAGAGGCTGGCCACGCCTTTGGCGATGAGCCTCTTGGATTCTGCAACGGTCAGGACCACTTCTGCCTTCATGGTACCTCCTACTGGCCGATGGTGATCAGGCTTTCCAACTGTTTATAGCGCGTCGGCCCGATGCCGCTGACCTCCAGCAGATCCTCGAGGCGCTGGAAGGGGCCGTGGGCCTCCCGGTAGGCGATGATCCTCTGTGCATAGGCCGGCCCGATGCCGGGCAGGGTCTCCAGCTCGGCCTGTGAGGCGGTGTTGATGTTGACCTGCCCGTCGCCCGGCTGCGCGGCGGGTTGCACGTCCACGGCCGCCGCCGGCGCCCGGCCGATCGGCGTGGGCCCGGGCGGCGGGGTTGCCCCCAGGCGCGGGACGTAGATCTGCTGCGCGTCCCGCAAGAAGTCGGCCAGGTTGACCCGTTCCGGGTCGGCGCCCTCGGCCAGGCCACCGGCAGCGAGCACCGCGTCGTTCAGCCGGCTGCCCGGCGCCAGGAGGTAGACCCCCGGCCGCACCACCGCCCCGACGACGTGCACCAGAACTGGCGCCGGGCTGGCCGTCTCCGTCGGCGCGGCCGTCGCCGTGGCGGGCGGCAGGATCAGCACCGGCTCGGGTCGTGGCCAGCGCTCCACCAGGCGGTAGCCTCCCCAGAGCGCCACCGCCGTCACGATCGCGACGAGATAGCCACGGTTCGCGCGGAACAGATCTCCCATGGCCGCCCCCTGATGCTACCGGGACGCTGCAACTCTCGTGCCTCGGGCGATCTGCTATCGATCGACGTCACGAGTCCGGAGCGCCAGGACCCCAGCCCCGGCGCTCCAGACGGCGTTTGCTAGCCAACCCGGCTGCGGAGCCAATCCACCAGCAGCCGGACGCCATGGCCGGTGGCCCCCTTCAGGACGTAGCCACGATCGCTGTCCACCTTGGCGGTGCCGGCGATATCGAGGTGCGCCCAGGGGTAGCCCTCGGCGAAGCGCTGCAGGAAGAGGGCGCCGGTGATGGTGCCCGCCGGGCGACCGCCGGTGTTCCGGACGTCGGCCACATCGCTCTTGATCTGCTCAACATACTCGTCGAACAGGGGCAGCCGCCAGATCTTTTCCCCGGTGCGCGCCGAGGACTCTAGCAGCTGGCCGGCGAGGGCGTCGTCGCTGGCCAGCAGGCCAGAGGCGACGTGCCCGAGGGCGACGACGCAGGCGCCCGTCAGCGTGGCCAGGTCGACCACGGCCTTGGGCGCGAACTTGGCGGCATAGGCCAGGGCGTCCGCCAGGATGACCCGTCCCTCGGCGTCGGTAGAGACCACCTCGATGGTCAGCCCGTTCATGGCCTTCAGCACGTCACCGGGCTTGTAGGCCCTCCCGCCGGGCAGGTTCTCGGTGGCGGGCATCAGGCCCACGACGTGGAGCGGCAAGTCCAGCGCCGCCACGGCCTGCATCACGCCGAGCGTGACGGCCGCGCCCGACATGTCGTCCTTCATCCACTCCATGCCGTCGGACGGCTTGAGCGAGATGCCGCCCGAGTCGAAGGTGATCCCCTTGCCGACCACCACGTAGGTGTCCAGGTCGGCGCGGTCGGCGTTGTGCTCCAGGATGATGAACTTGGCCGGTTCGTCGGAGCCCTGGGCCACCCCGAGCAGGGCGCCCATGCCCAGCTCGGCCATGTCGTCCTCTTCGAGCACCTCATGCCGCAGCCCGCAGGCGTTGGCGATCTCCTCGGCCTGCTCGGCGAGGAGGGTGGGGGTCAGGTAGTTGGCGGGCTCGTTGGCCAGGTCGCGGGCCATCGTCACCGCCTCACCGATGATCCGTCCGCGCTCGGCGCCGGCGGCCACCGCACAGGCCTCTGCGGGCCGGCAGACGACGGTGAGCCCCCGCAGGGCCGGCCCGGCCGAAGCATCATCTGTCTTGTGCCCGGTAAAGGTATAGGCGCCCAGCAGCGCGCCCTCCACCACGGCCTGGGCCATATCGTCGTAGGCCAGCCCATCCGCCGGGGGCAGCGCGGCGTAGTAGCTGGTGAGGCGCAGCTTGCGCGCGACCTTGGCCGAGGCAGCGGCAGCCACCCGCAGCGCCTCCAGCCCAAAAGCGCTTCGTGCGCCGATGCCCACCACCAGAACGCGGCGCACGCCGAGGGCACCGCGGGTATACAGCAGGCTGGTCTCCTCCGCCTTGCCGGACCAGTCTCCCGCGCGGCCCAACTCGCTGATGGCGCCTCCCAGCGCGGCGTCGACGGCGGCCGCCGCTCGGCCGAGGGGTTCCGGCTGGGCAAAGGCAAAGACGGCCAGCAGATCGCCGTCCACACTTCGCAGGGGGTCCTTGCTCACACGAATATCCATATCTCCTCCCAGATGGGCGTGCACCGCGCCGCTGGCGCGACGGATGTGGCTAACCGGGCAATCGTACCACAGCGGCACGCCGCAGGGCAAGCGCGCCCAGCCAGGCGCCCCGGATGTGCGGAAGGATTTGACAGGCGGGCGCATCGGCCTACACTCTTAGCAGTCAGCCGCCCCGAGTGCTAGTAAGTTGACCATAACACGGCAAAGTGTGGGTTGTCGCTTGACAGGGACGCGCAACGATGCTATCATGCTAGCACTCAAGCGTTGGGACTGCTAAGCGGTCAGCGCGCAACGGATCGGTGAGACAAAGATGCCTATAGGAGCCCAACCTACTCCGAGACAACGTGAGATCCTGGCCGTCCTAGTCAGGGAGTACGTCGCCTCTGCCACGCCCGTGGGGTCCAACACCCTGCGTGATCTGGGGGCCCTGCGCGTCAGCTCGGCGACGATCCGCAACGAGCTCGTCGCCCTCGAGGACCTGGGGCTGGTGTCTCAGCCGCACACCTCGGCGGGCCGCGTGCCCACCATCACCGGCTATCGCTTCTTTGTCGAGCAGTTGATGACCAATGCGGATCTGCCGGCGCCCGAACAGCGCATGATCCACCACCAGTTCCACCAGCTGCGGCTGGACCTGGACCAGTGGATGGAACTGACGGCCGCCGTCCTGGCGCACACGGTACGCGCCGCCTCGCTGGTGACGCCGCCGCGCGGCTCCAGCTCGCTCTACCGGCATGTGGAGCTCATCTCGGTCAGCGAGGGGATGTTCCTGCTGGTGCTCGTCCTGCAGGACGGCAGCATCCATCAGGAGATGCTCACCACGCATGACGCCCTGCCGCAGACCGAGCTCAGCGCCATGTCCAACAGGCTGAACGACCTGTTCTATAACCTGTCGGAGAGCGATATCGCCCAGATGCAGAGCCCCGCCCTCGAGCGGCTGACAGAATGGCAGCGCCAGGTGGTGGAGCGCGTGCTCCGCCTGATGCGCCTCGTGGACGAGGAGGCCGTGAGCCGCATCTATAGCGATGGGCTGGTCAACGTGCTCGAGCAGCCCGAGTTCGTCGAGGCGGACAAGTTCCGCCGCATCGTCGAGGTCATGGAACACGGCGGGCTGCTCCGCTCGATCCTGGCCGGCATGCTCAAGGCCAACGGGGTGCGGGTGATCATCGGCGGAGAGGGGGACTATCCCGAGTTCGATGATGTGAGCCTGGTCCTGTCTCCCTATGGAATCCGCGGGCTGGCCAGCGGTGTGCTGGGCGTGATGGGCCCCACGCGCCTGCCCTATGCACGCGCCATATCGACCGTGCGCTATGTCGCTCAAGTGATGGACAGCATGGTCAACGACCTGTACGGGCGCTCTTAGCAGTGGCCACGGCGCCACTGTCAGCAGTCAAGCGCGTTGACGCGAGAGAGGGTTGCACGATGGGAGAAGGTGAGCACGGCACGACGCCAGAGGCCAACGTCCATCACGAGGACGGCCAGCCGGAGGACGCTCAGGCGGCGCCCGACGAAGAGATCGCCGTCGATACTGAGAGCGAGATGATGCAAAAGATTGAAGAACTACAGACCCAGGCGGACGAGTACAGGGACAAGTATCTCCGCAGCGTGGCCGACTTTTCCAACTATCGCAAACGGCAGGACCGTGAGCGCAAACAACAGGCCTGGCGCATCCATGCCGACGTCCTGAGGGGCCTGCTGGACCCGCTGGACGATTTCCGCCGCGCCCTGGAGCACGTTCCCGACGGGGAGGTCGACTCGGGCTGGGTGCAGGGGATTATGCTGATCGAGCAGAAACTCCTGGCCCTCCTGTCCAAGTACAACGTGACGCCGATCGAGGCGGAGGGAAAGGTCTTTGACCCGAACTTCCACGAGGCCATGTTCCGGGACTATAGCGACGAATACCCGGAGGGCACCGTCAGCGAAGAGTTCAAGAGGGGCTACATGATGGATGACCAGGTGCTCCGCCCCGCAGTAGTCAAGGTCTCTCAGGGCGCGCGCCCTGCAGAGCAGGCCTAGTACAAGAAGCCGCGCCGGGTGCATGGTGCCCGACGCACAGGCGCACAGACTCAGCGCGACACGTCTGATTGACAAGGAGTTTCAAATGGCACGAATCATTGGGATCGATCTGGGCACAACGAACTCGGTGGTTGCTGTGATGGAGGGTGGCGAGCCGACGGTCATCCCCACCGCAGAGGGCTCTCATCTCTGCCCGTCGGTTGTGGCCGTGAACCCCAAGAGCGGGGAGCGCATGGTAGGCCAGGTGGCCCATCGCCAGGCCATCACCAACCCGGAAAACACGATCTTTTCGATCAAGCGCCTGATGGGGCGCAAGTTCAACGATCCCCAGGTTGTCAAAGCGCGCAAGATCCTCCCGTACAAGATCGTGGAGAAGGAGAACGGCGACGCCTGGGTCGCCATGGGCGGCAAGGAGTACTCGCCCCCCGAGATCTCGGCCATGATCCTGGCCAAGCTAAAGGCCGATGCCGAGGCATTCCTGGGCGAAAAGATCACCCAGGCGGTCATCACCGTACCGGCCTATTTCAACGACTCTCAGCGCCAGGCCACCAAGGACGCCGGCCGCATCGCCGGCCTCGAGGTGCTGCGCATCATCAACGAGCCCACGGCCTCGGCGCTGGCCTACGGGCTGGACAAGAAGAAGGACGAGCAGATCGCCGT
>JAAZBY010000448.1 GCA_012513595.1 Chloroflexota bacterium | reverse complement strand
TCGACGTGAGGCCCGCGGCAAAGGTCAGAGAAGCCGTCATGCGTGTAGATCGAGATCGGCTCCCCTTCCGGAAGCTCCTCGAGCAGCTCCAGCTTGTAGGGCTGATCGGCGAACGCCCGGCGAGCCTCCTCCTTGGTCACCTCACGGCGCACAAAGGGCTGCCGCGCCTTGATGCTCTCCGTCATGCGCTCGGAGATGGCGGCCAGGTCCTCCTGCGTCAGGGGGCGCGGCAGGTCAAAATCATAGTAGAAGCCATTGTCGATGGCGGGGCCGATGCCCAGCTTGGCCCCCGGGAAAAGCTGCAACACGGCCTCGGCCATCACGTGCGCGGCAGAGTGCCGCAGTGTTTCCAGCTCACGCGCTTCCATGGTGTGCTCTCCTATTGCTGCATATGGCGGCCGCCTGCCCGGCGGCAAGCGTGCTCGCCCGATGGTCCGCTCAACGCGACGTCGCGGCATGCCCGGCTCCTGCCGGGCGCGTAGTCAGGGTGTACATACGGCCTCACCTCCGCGGCACCGGCCAGCGGCGCCGAAAAGAAAAACGACCCCTGCCCCTGGGGCGAGAGGTCGTCACTCACGCGGTTCCACCCATGTTCCGCCGCCCGCCGTGGGCGGGTGGCGCTCAGGTCGCCGATAACGGGGCGATCCGGGGCTTCCTACTGGGCCGGGCCGTTGCGAAGCCAGCTCACAGGGGGTTTTCTCCGCCGCTCGGTCGAGGGGGCTTGCAGCCGGGGCCCCCACTCTCTGGCGCCTGCCTGGCGGGTACTCGTCCTGATCCGTGCCTTTGCCGATCTGCTGATGTACTGACAAGGACAGTATACCACGGGAGGGCCCGCCTCGCAAGACTTCCTCGCCGGGCGCCCCTCCGGTTGACATCGTCCGCTTGCTGGCGCATGATCCCGCCAGGAGCGGGCAGTCCCGGCATACGAAAGTAGTATCCATGCCAAACCAGCGCAAAACTCCTTAGCCCTGCCGCGCTCCCGGCCCGCTTACCCCGGGCCTGGGGCCCTCACCCCGCACGGCCCACCACACTCCTCGCCCCATGTACCGTGCGGCGCACGGACGGCCTCGCGACCGCCACGCAACAGACAACAGGGGAGGTACTATGCGCGTATCGTTCATCGGCACGGGAGGAATCGCCCGAAGGCACGCCGAAGGCCTGGTCAAGATGAGTGACATCACTGTGGCAGGAGCCTGCGACGTGGTGCCCGAGCGCGCCGAGGCCTTCTGCGGGCAGTTCGGCGGCCAGCCCTACACCGACCTGGCCCAGCTGCTCGACGAAAGCAGGCCTGACGCCCTGTGGATCTGCCTGCCCCCCTACGCCCACGGTGACGCCGAGATGGCCGCCCTCGAGCGTCGCATCCCCTTCCTGGTCGAAAAGCCGATCGCCAACTCCATGGTCACCGCCCGCGCCATTCGGGAGCGGGTCGAGGCCAGCGGCGTTCTGGCCGTGGCCGGCTACATGAACCGCTACCGGCGGGGCGTCGCCCGGGCCCGCTCCCTGCTGGCTGACGACCCGGCCATCCTGGTCCACGGCGGCTGGGTGGGCGGCACGCCGGGGGTGCCCTGGTGGCGCATCAAGGCCCAGTCGGGCGGGCAGATCGTCGAGCAGACGACGCATATCTTTGACCTGGCGCGCTATCTCGTCGGCGAGCCGGAAGTCGTCTGTGCCCAGGGGACCCGCGGGTTCGTGCAGGATATGCCCGGCTATGACGTCGAGGACGCCAGCGTGGTGGCCGTCCACTTTTGCGGCGGCGCCGTCGGCAGCCTGGTGAGCTCCTGCGCGGGGCGCACGGGCGGCGGGGGCGTACACCTGTCGCTGACGGCCGCGCACCACCAGATCGACTTTACCGGCTGGGAGAGCGCCGCGGTGATCCAAAAGTCGCCGCTGGAAAAGGAACAGATCGCCGGCGAAGCGAACATCTTTGAGATCGAGGATGCGGCCTTCCTGCAGGCGGTGGCCTCCGGAGATCGGTCCGGCATCCTCTCGCCCTATGCCGACGCCGTCGGTACGCTGGCCTTCACCCTGGCGGCCAACCTGTCGCTGGAGACGGGCCGGCCGGTGCGGGTCAGCGAGATGTAGCCACCGCGGCGGACGGCCGCGACGCTGCGAGGCCCGGGACGCGCCTGGCGCGTCCCGGGCCTCATCGCGCCTGCGCCTCATCGCGCCTGCGCCTGGCCACTTGGCGAGTGGACGGACTGCCCCGCTACAGGGTACGGGGACACGTCACCTGCCCGATGTACGCCAGCGCGCCTGGAGGTATTGTCAGGCCGCACAGAGAGAACGCCGTTGCGTCTCTAGCAAGTGCCCGGAAACTCGCGGCGAAACATGACGGGAAATGACATAAACCCGTGCTAGAGTGGCAGGTAAGCGTTCCAGAGAAGTGCTGTGCGGGAACGGAGGCAGGCAACATGTACGCGTTCTGGTTCAGCCAAGTTCGGCGTCAGGATCGTGACGAACGGCACAGCGGGCAGTGGAGCCAGCGAGGGCGGCGTGCGCCCGAGCAGTGGTATTGGGAGTTCGGGAAGCGGGTGCTCGCCCAGGGGGTGCTCTTCCTGGTCCTGGTGTCACTGGATGGGGTAGTCTAGCCACACAGGCGCACGGCCACCAGACAGAGTCGTCTTCTGGGAGGGCGTCAGGCGGTCACACCGCCCGGCGCCCTCCTTGTGTTTGCCCCTCCCAGCGATGGCGCCCCTGGCCGTAAGTACGGCCCCGTGCTAGAATCGCCGGCATCCGCTTCCGGCGCCCCTTCCCGCGCAGGCTGCCTCCCAGCGGTTGGATCGGAGTCACCGCCATGGACCTTGTGAACCTCGCCTGGCTCCTGCTGCTGAGCGCCATCTGGGGCGCTTCGTACATGCTCATCAAGATCGGCGTCGCCGAGATGCCGCCTCTCACCTTTGCCATGACGCGCGTCTTCTTTGGCACGCTGGTCCTGGCGGTCATGGTGCGCGCGCAGCGGCTGGCGATCCCGCGTACCCGAGGGGACTGGCAACGCTACCTCTTTATGGGCATGTTCAACACCTTTCTCCCCTTCGCGGCCATCTCCTGGGGCACGCAGCACATCCCCAGCGGCATCGCCTCGATCCTGAACGCCACGATGCCGCTCTTTGTCTTTACCCTGGCCATCGTTCTCCATCTGGAAAGGCCCAGTCTCTGGCGGCTGCTGGGTCTGCTCTTCGGCTTTGCTGGCATTGTGGTGCTGACCCTGCCACGACTGGAGGGCGGCCTGAACGTCGGGTTGCTCGGCTCATTGGCCATTGTGGCCTCGGCGCTTTGCTACGCGGTGGCTACCGTGTTCGCGCGGCGGCACATGTCCGGCTACGCGCCGCTGGTTTCCTCGCTCGGCCAGGTCGGCACGGGCTGGGTCTTTCTCCTGGTGGCCTCGCTCGCCATGGAGGGGCCGTTGGCAGGCCCGGTATCGTTTCGGTCGCTGGGCGTGGCGGCCTTCCTCGGCGCGGTGAGCACCGCCCTGGCCTACCTGATCTACTACCGCCTGGTACGGAACATCGGGGCGACGCGCACCTCGATGAACAGCTTTGTCATTCCCCTCTTTGGCGTGTTCTGGGGCTGGCTCATTCTGGACGAACGGCTCGGCTGGCACGCCTTTCTGGCCCTGGGCCTGATCGTGGTCGGCCTGGCCCTGGTGAACGACCTCCTGGGCCTCAAGCGCCGCCGCGCCTGACCACGGCCTGCCGCCGCGCCTGATCACCCTCTCCTGTCCGGCTCACCCCCAACAGCATCCCAATCTCCGCTTCACGATTCCTCAACACTCCTGCGCTAGACTGCAGCCAGAGACGCCCGCGAGACGCCGCCGGACCGGCCGGAGCAATGGCAGCACCTCTGCCGGCCACTCCGGGCGGAGCGGCCCTTGCGGGGCCGCCGGGCTGATCGGGCCGCTTCGCCCCACAGGGGGCCTGGCGCCCCGCAATAGGGGGTGAGAACCGGACCGATATCGTTCCATGTGAGCTACCGCTTGTGACATGGTGATAACCGGGAGGAACTATGAAGAGGAGGTTCCGTTGGTTGGGGGCGACCGTCGCCGTCGTGCTGGCGCTGTCGCTGGCGGCGGCGGGCGCTGTGTACGCCCAGGGGCCTGGCGTCCTGCGCGGCCGGCTCGGATCGACGGCGCTCGAGGCCATCGCCAAAGCGCTGGGGATGACGGCCGACGAGCTGTCCGCCCAGCTGTGGGGTGGGCGCTCCATCGCCGACCTTGCCGACAAGGCGGGGGTTGATCTGCAAAGCCTCTACAACACGGCAGAGGGCGCCCGTGACGAGTCTCGCCTGGCGGCTATCGATGCCGCGGTCAAAGAGGGCACTCTCAGCGCCGCGCAGGCCGCCTGGATGAAGGAAGGCATCTCCAACGGCTATGGCGATGGCCAACTGCGCATGGGTTTGCCAGGTGGGCGCGGCAACAGTGACGCCGAGCAGGAGGCCATCGCCACGGCGCTGGGCCTCACGGTGAGCGAGCTGCAGGCCAACCTGTGGGGCGGCCGCACACTGGCCGACCTGGCCGATCGGGCCGGGGTCAAGATCGAGGACGTACAGGCCGCCGCGCAGGCCGCGCGCGAGCAGGCCCTTCGCGACCAGATCGCCTCGGCCGTGGCGAACGGCGAGATCGCGCAGGCCCAGGCCGACTGGATGGTCGAGGGGCTGGAGAACGGCTATCTCGGCCAGAGCGGCCCAATGATGGGTCCGGAGTGGGGCGGCGGGCACCCGTTCGGCGGCCCGTGGGGGTTCGAAGGCCGCGGCGGCGGGCGCCGCTAGGCCCCCTTGCCGACCTCTCTCCCAAGCGCCACCCCTGGCCAATCGCCAGGGGTGGCGCCCTTTTGGGGGCGCCAGTAGAACGCCCACAATGGCGGAGCATGTCCTGAACAATATCTTCACAATTTGGGCGCATGATGTGCGACAGGTACGCACGATGCGGCGCCGCGGCGAGAGACGCGGCAGGCGCCCGGCGATGCGGCCCCCAGAGGAGAAACATGATCGACATCCGCCAGGTCACCAAGGTCTACCAGCTCGGCGACGTGCAGGTGCACGCGCTGCGGGGCGTATCGCTCGAGGTGGCGGCCGGCGAGATGGTCGCCGTCATGGGGCCGTCGGGGTCGGGCAAGTCCACGCTGATGAACATCATCGGCTGCCTCGACCGGCCCACCTCCGGCGAGTACTACCTCGACGGCGCCGACGTGGGACGCCTGGACGATGACGGCCTGGCTCAGATCCGCAACCACAAGATCGGCTTTGTCTTTCAGAACTACAACCTTCTGCGCCGCACGAGCGCGCTCAGCAACGTGGAGCTGCCCCTCCTTTACGGGGGGGAGTTCGACCACAACGGAGGCTCATCCAGCCGCCGCCAGCGAGCCATGCAGGCCCTCGAGGCCGTGGGCCTTGCGGACCGCGCCCAACACAAGCCGAACGAGCTATCTGGCGGGCAACAACAGCGCGTGGCCATCGCGCGCGCCCTGGTCAAGGATCCGGCCATCATTGTCGCGGATGAGCCGACCGGCAACCTGGACTCCAAGTCCGGTGAGGAGATCCTGGGCATCTTCCAGGCCCTCAACCGGGAACGCGGGCTGACCGTGCTGCTGGTGACGCACGACGCGACGGTGGGCGCCAGGGCCGGCCGCATCGTCCGCGTGTTGGACGGGCAGATCGCGAGTGAAGAGAGCGCTTCGAGAGGGCTGCCCGGCGCTGCTGGGCAGGCCGCGCAGCGCAGAGGGGAGATGGGAACATGAAGCGGATCTGGCAGGTCGTGATCGCTGTGGTGGCCGTACTCGCCGTGGGTGGCGGAGCGTTCTATGGCGGCACCCGGTACGAGCGGAGCCGCATCCTCGCCGATCCGTCGGTGCTCTTCCGCCAAGGGCTGGGCCGCCAGTTTACCGGCGGACAGTTCCCGGGCGGGCAGTTCGGTCCGAGCGCTGGCGGCACGCCGCCGGCCCCCGGCGAGGGTCGCAGCGGCACCGTCGGCACGATCGCCTCGATCGAGGGCAGCGCGCTGACCGTAACCAAACAGGATGGCAGCACTGTGCAGGTGGTGACGACGGATAGCACGCTGATCGAAAAGTCCATGTCCGTCACCGTGGCCGACCTCACCGTTGGCGAGCGCGTGATCGTATCGGGCGCCGCGAACGCGGATGGCTCGATCACAGCGCGGTCCATCCAGTCTCAGCGGGCGATGGCTGCGCCCACGCCGGCAACCCCATGACGAGAGGTGGCGTATGCGAGTGATCAAGCGGTTCTGGTGGGTATTTGCGCTCCTTCTCTTGGCCGGTGCCGGGGGCTGGTTTCTGTGGCTGCGTGGCGATAGCGCGCCAGCCGCTGAGGCGGCCGAGACCGTCACGGTGACCCGCGGGAGCCTGACGGCCTCCATCTCCCCTACCGGGGAGGTGCAGGCCGTACACCGCGCCTCACTCGGCTTTGACGTGGACCGCGTGGCCCTCATCGAGCTCAACGTCGCCGCCGGGCAGCGGGTGGCGGAAGGGGACCTCCTGGCTCGCGTCGACGAGGCACCCCTCCAGCGCGCCGTCGAGCAGGCCCAGGC
>JAAZBY010000447.1 GCA_012513595.1 Chloroflexota bacterium | reverse complement strand
GCCGACGGCCGCGCCGCCGATGAGCGCCTCAGAGATGGGCGTGTCGATGACGCGCTCGCCGCCGAACTCGTCAACCAGCCCGCGGGTGGCCCCGTAGGCGCCGCCGTAGAGGCCCACGTCCTCGCCCATGATAAAGACGCGCGGATCGCGGATCATCTCTTCGCGAAGGGCGTCGCGGATCGCCTCCCAGTAGGTCTTTTCGGGCATGCTTGCCGGGTCGCGGCGCACCCGCTCGCGGAGGCGGCGCTCCGCCTCGAGCTCGGCCGGCGTCGGCTGGGTCAGCACGTACACATCGCGCTCCACCTCGGCCGGGTCGGGCATCGACGAGGCCAGGGCGAACTCGGTGGCGGTGTCGATGGCCTGCTCGGCGCGGTCCTCGATGGCGTCCAGCTCGTCGGCGGTGGCGATGCCGGCCTCCAGCAGACGCTGGCGTTCGGTCTTGAGCGGGTCACGGTCGCGCCAGGACTGCTCCTCTTCCTTGGTGCGGTACTTGCGGGGGTCAGAGCGGGAGTGCCCATACCAGCGGTAGGTCTTGCACTCCACCAGCGTGGGGCCCTCACCGCGGCGGGCCCGCTCGGTGGCCGCGGAGACGGCCTCGTAGACGGCCACCGGGTCCATGCCGTCCACCACCACGCCGGGCATGTCGTACGCCGCCGCGCGCGCGGCCACGTCGGTCTGCGCCGAGACGTTGGCAAAGGGCACCGACATGCCGTAGAGGTTGTTCTCCACGACGTAGACGACGGGCAGCGTCCAGGCGGAGGCCACGTTCAGCGATTCGTGAAAGTTGCCGGTGTTGGTGGCGCCATCGCCAAAGAAGCAGAGCACCACGCGGTCCTCACCCTGCAACTTCATCGACAGGGCCGCGCCGGTGGCTACCGGGATGTTCCCGCCCACGATGCCCGTGGCGCCGAGGTTGCCCCTTTCCACGTCGGCGATGTGCATCGAGCCGCCCCGCCCGGAGCAGTAGCCGGTGGCGCGGCCGCACAGCTCGGCCATCATCTTGTTCAGGTGCTCCTGCTTGGCGACGGCGCCCTCTGCCAGGGCGTCTCCGCGGGCGTGGCAGTGCCCATGGCCGCGATGGGTGGAGGTGATCAGGTCGTCGTCACGCAGGGCGGCGATGGCGCCCGTCGCCACGGCTTCCTGCCCGGCGTACAGGTGCGAGGCCCCCTTGATGATGTTCTCTCCGAGGAGGTCGTAGACCTTGTCTTCAAAGAGGCGGATCTCCCACATCTGCCGGTAGATCTCGAGCAGTTCGCTCTTCTCCAGTTCCCTCGGGCCAGTGATCGTCTTGTCTGTCATGGTTGACCTTCTCTGATGTGCTATGGCGGCGCCGCGGGGGCGCACGCCGATCTCCCTGTATGGATGCGCCCGCGCCTACAGCGCGCGGACGCGAACCTCCTCGTATACCTGGCGGACCAGGCTCTTGGCCGGCATGGCCGAGCCCTGGCCCATGGCCGCCGCGGTGCCCGCCGCGACCCCCCAGCGGAGCGCCTCCGGCGCGGCGAGCCCCTGAGACTCGGCCCACAGCGCCCCGCTCAGCAGGGCATCCCCGGCGCCCACGGCGCTCACCTCGGTGATGGCCGGCGCCTCGGCATACCAGGCGCCCGCCGCAGCGGCCCAGGCGGCGCCGCGCGCGTCGAGCGAGAGGAGCACCCGCCGCGGCCCGAGGGCCAGCATGCTCTGCAGGTCCCCGGCCAGACGGCTGTCGGGCGCCACGGCCCGGCCGAGCAGCTCGCCCGCCTCGACGGCGTTCGGCTTGACCAAGTCAGGCCCGGCCGCGCAGCCCAGCCGGAACGGCTCCCCGCTGGAGTCGAGCACCACGCGGATCCCTCCCGCCCCCAAGAGGCGCACCAGCCGCGCATAGGTATCGTCCGGCGCGCCGCGGGGCAGGCTGCCGGAAAGGATACACACGTCCCCGGCCCCCAGCCTCCCGGCCAGCAGCCCCTCCAGGGCGCGGAGGTCCCCCTCCGCCACGCAGGGCCCCGGCTCATTCAGCTTGGTGGTGACGCCGGAGGCATCGTCGATCACGGTGATGTTCGAGCGTGTCTCTCCGGGGACCTCCAGGAACTCGGTCGCGTAGCCCGCCTCGCGCAGGCCCTCGGCGAGGATGCCCCCAAAGCGCCCGGCCACAAAGCCGGTCATGACCGATTCCAGCCCGAACTCTCGCAGGGCTATGGAGACGTTCACGCCCTTGCCGCTGAGGTCCACGCGCGACCGGGTGGCCCGGTTCAGCGCCCCGATGCGCACGCCCGGGAAGTGCAGCGTGCGGTCCAGCGAGGGGTTCAGGGTGACGGTGACGATCACGCCCACTCCTCCCCCTCGCAGAGGAGGCGATAGCGCACCAGCGTGGCCACCCCCAGCGGCTCCTCCGGGCGGATGGCGCAGACGTCGGCCAGCACCCGTTCGACCCCCTCGGCCGCGATGCGGCGCTGCAGCTCGACGGCCCGCGGGTCAGAGGCCTCGTCGTAGGCCAGCGCCCCGGCAATGCCCCAGGCCAGGTTCACCGGCACGAGGCCGGCGTACCCGGCGATGCGCGCGGCGCCCACCAGCCGGTCGCTGGGGGCCAGCTTGCGCAGGGGGTCGCGGGCCAGGCGGGTCACCGGGTCGGCCAGGACGCGGTTGGCAAAGCGGGCCAGGAGGTCCGCCACGTGTGCGCGGAGCCAGGCCTCGTCGGCCTCGTACCGCGCCACGATGCCGCGCAGCGCCTCGTCGAGGGCGGCCTCGAGGATCGGGCGGATGACGGGGTCATCGAGCGCCTGGTAGCCGAGGGCACAGCCCCGGCGGTACCCCAGGTAGCCGAGCACGGCGTGCCCGGCGTTGTGCAGGTAGAGCTTGCGCGCCGTGTAGACCGCGAAGGCTTCGGCCGGCTCCAGCCCCACGATCGGCGGCAGCGGCCCCACCCATGCGGCGCGGTCCACCGGCAGAACCTTGTACGGCTCGACGATGATCAGCGAGGGGTCCGCGGCGCGCAGGGCCGCGGGCAACTCCGGCACCATGCGGCCGATGACGGTGTCGACCCAGCCGACGCGCTCGGCGAGGTAGGCGTGGGCGGCCTCCGGCAGGTGGGCGGCCACCAGGTTGCGCAGCGTCGTGGCGGCGTCAGCCAGGTTCTCACAGACGATGATGTTCAGGGGCTCGGCCACGTCGCGCTCGGCGCGGCGGGCGATCCCCTCGGCCAGCAGAGGGGCGATGCTGGGCAGGGCCCGGGCGCCCACGGCCGTGGCCGCCAGCGTGGCCGAGGCGATCGCTTCGGCCACCGCGTCCCCGTCGGAGGACAGTAGCCCCGTCACCGGGGCCACGCGCACCTCCTCCAGGCCGGCGTTGTCCACCAGGCGGACGGTGTAGGCGCCCCGCGCACGGAGCGCCTCGATCAGGGGCCGGTCGAGGTCGACAAAGACGACGTCATAGCCGGATTCGCTAAAGAGCTGCCCCAGAAAGCCGCGGCCGACGTTCCCCGCCCCGATGATCACCGCCCGGCTGGCCATGCCTAGTTCATCTCCTGCCCGCCGGTGACGTTGATCGCCTGCCCGGTCATGTAGGAGGCCTCGTCAGAAGCCAGGAAGACCAGGACGTTGGCCACGTCCTGGTAGGTGCAGCCGCGGCCCATGGGCACCTGGTCCAGGTAGCGCTGGCGAACCTCCGCCTCGGTGATGCCCCAGCGCTTGGCATACTGGGAGTAGAGCGAGTCGACCCACAGGGGTGAGTCGAGCAGGTTGCCGGGGCAGATGGCGTTCACGCGGATCCCCTCGGCGGCCAGCTCCAGCGCCAGGCTCTGGGTGAGGCCGATGCCGGCGAACTTGCTGGTGGCATAGGCCGAGTTCTTGCCGCTGCCCTTCTTGCCCGACTTGCTGTTGATCTGGATGATCGCCCCGCTCTTTTGCGCCTTCATCGGGCCGACGGCGGCGCGGGCCATGTGAAAGTAGCCCAGCAGGTTGACGTCCATCACCAGGCGCCAGCGGGCCGGGTCGATCTCGTCGACGGCGCCGGCAAAGAGCACGCCGGCGTTCGAGACGCAGATGTCCAGCCGCCCGAGGCGGGCCACGGTCTCGGCGACCACGGCCTCACACTGCTCGAGCTTGGTGACGTCGACGTGCGCGGCGAACGACTGCACGCCGTACTCGGCGGCGATGCGGGTGGCCACCGCCTGGGCCTTGTCGTCGGCGATGTCGGCCACCACCACGTGGGCGCCCTCGCGGGCCAGCCGCTCAGCCAGGGCCTCTCCAAGGCCCTGGCCGGAGCCGGTTACGATGGCGACTTTTCCTACTAGGCGGCGTGCGTCAGTCATGGTAGTAGCTCCTTGAGGAATTCGGCCTCGGCCTCGACGGTCCAGGAGTGCTGCGGGCCCAAGAGGGCGTACACGCCGGGCAGCACGTCCTTGAGGTCCTCCAGCCGGGTCACCGGAAAGTCCTGAACCTGCGGATAGAGGACCACCTTGCCCGGGAACGCCTGGCTGATGACCCCCTCCAGGCCGACCTTGACCCCGCTGAACCCGCTCACGGCAGCGACCGAGAGGTCGGGGTCCAGGGTGCCGGCCTCGGCGGCGGCCAGCATGTTGCGCAGGTCGCGGATGGCCGAGCCGCTGGTGCCGGTAAAGCGCACGCCTCGCTCGCAGACGGAGCGCAGGTCGATATTGGCGCGCGTGCCGCGGGTGAGGCCGGCAAAGATGTTCATCATGCCGCCGGCAGCCAGCATCGGCACGGCCCCTTCGATGACCCGGGCGCTGGGCGCCAGGACGACGATGTCGTCATACCCCTGGCCGCCGGTAAGGTCCAGCAGCCTGGCGTTGAACTCGGCCGGCGAGCCCCCCTCCGGGGTGCGCGGTACGAACTCCGAGACGCCCGCCCGCGCCTCGATCAGCGCGGCGTACTTGGTCTGCAGCGCGTTCAGCCGCGCCGGGTCGAGGTCGGTGGCCACGATGAGGCGTGGGCCGCTGTCCGCCTGGAGGGCGCGCTGCACGTGCATCTGGCCCATGGGCCCGGCCGCGCCGATAAAGAGGGCCGTGCCCCCAGGCTTGAGCTGCGTGCGGATCGGCTGGTAGGCCTGCGACAGGTCGCTCGACGTGGTGCCCGTCAGGCTCAGGTGGTCATAGTGCAGCCGCCCGACGTCGACCGGCGCGGGGCCCTGCAGGGCCGCGTCTCCGACCAGGTTCAGCTGGCAGCCCTTGCCGGCCAGCGGCTCGACCTCGGCGTAGAGGCTGGGGTCGGCGCCGAGGAAGACGATGTCCGTAAAGCCGGCTGGGCCGGCCTCCTGGCGTGCCTGGGCCAACGACTCGTCGGTGCGGGCGTGCAGGTCGACCAGGGCAAAGCCGTCCTTCTTGGCGCGGCGGACGAGCTCCTGCAGCAGGGCGCCCGGGGCGCCCAGCACCACCACCTTGGCCGGCGGCTGGCCGCCGGCGTAGGGGGTGCCCATCTGCGCGTCGGCCTGGGCGGCGGGACCGCCGATGATGAGGACCGTGCCGCCCGGCAGCCAGCCGGCCCGGTAGGTGACGTCGTAGGAGGCCGTCACGCAGGCCCACGGCTCGGTCAGCGCGGCCTGGGCATAGCCGGTAGTGGGCTGCACGGGCAGCAGGTAGCAGCCCTCGTCGCCATCCAGCACTTCCTTGCCGACGATGTTGTACTGCGAAAAGCCGCCCTGCAGGGCATATCCGTAGGCCAGGCCCTGCCCCTTGTAGATGATATCGGCCTGGACGATGTAGCGGTCACCCGGCTTGAACTGCGCCGCGCGGTTGGCCCCCGCCTTGATCACCGTCAGGGCCACCTCGTGGCCCATGACCACGGGGTTCTCCTTCATGTCGCGGCCGCTCAGGCGCGGGTGGTTGGGCCCGGCCGTGATGATCTTGGTGTCTGAAAAGCAGAGCCCCACCGCGTCGTGGCGGACGAGGATATCGTCGGGGCCCGGCTCGGGCATTTCTACCTGGATGGGCTGGCCCTCGCGGCCCAGGCTTTCCAGCCCGGCCCCATACAGGGGCCACAGCCAGTACTTGGGGGGAAGCGTGTCTTTGGCCCGCCGGTAGGCGGCGAGCTTGCGATCGGTCGTTGACCCTTTGGCAGACATCAGGCGTGCTCCTTCGGTTCCACCCGCCGCGAGGGCGGGCTACTCGATCTTGAGTTGCTGGCGGCGGTACGCCTCGTCCGGACGGGTGTGGATGCGCTCGACATCCTCCTGGCGGAGGAAGCGCGGCCCGCCAAAGGCGAACGTACCGGCCAAGACGCGGCAGGTCTTGACGAACATCGCGGTGATGTTGTCCACCTCCTGCGGCGTGCGGCCCAGGGCGATCAGCCCGTGGTTCTGCATGACGACGACCTTGGGCGCCTGCCCGTACTCGTCACCGTAGCGACGGTAAGCATCCCGCACGGTGCGGGCCAGGGGCAGCCCGGGATCGGTGTAGGGCACCAGGACGGGCGCCGGCCCGCAGACGACGATCTCGTCCGGAAAGAGGCGCCCGATCTCCCGCTCGCTGAACGCGCGCGAGCAGGCCAACGCGTTCACCGCCACCGGATGGGTGTGCCCGACGTACTGGGCGCCGGTCTCGGCCAGCGTCAGGGCGTGGAGCACCGTCTCTACCGAGGGGCGGCGGGTGGCCTGCGGGTCGACGCGGGCGGCGTTCAGGGCGTCCTTGATTCCCTCGTCCGAGAGGTCTGCGCCATCGGCCAGGGCCGCCACTTCGCCCAGGCGCATCTGCACAAAGCCGTCCTCGGCGATGGTGCGTAGTTCGGTGCCGCTGGCCTTGACCCAGAAGGTGCCCTCGTCACACAGGCCGGAGGTGTTCCCCTCACCCAGGATGACCAGGTCGCGCTCGGGCTCCCCGAGCCGGCGCGACATCTGCACGACGGCCTGCAACACGGCTGCTGCGTTCGACATGGCTTAGGCCTCCGGGTACCCGGAGCTGCCCCGGCCGGCGGTGCCCCGTTCGGCGGCAACCTTGGCCAGGTAGCCGCTCTGGCGGTAGGCGGCCAACGGATCCACCGGGACGCCCATCTCCTCACGGACGGCGGCCAGCAGCGGGCGCACGTCGGTGCGGAAGGCGGCCAGCAGGGTCTCTTCGGCGCGGACGATGTCCCCGGTCTGCTGCGCCTCGGCCAGGGCGGCGCGGTCGACGATCAGGGCCTGGGCATAGGCCACCTGGACGTTGACGATCGACTGGACCATGGCCTCGACCTTGGGCTTGACGTTGTGGCTCTGGTCGATCATGTAGGCCACGTTCATGTTGACGGCGGGGTCCTGCTCGCCGGCGACCAGCTCGTTAAAGATGAGGAACAGCTCGTAGGGGTTGACGGAACCGACGGTGAGGTCATCGTCGGCGAACTTTTTCGAGTTAAAGTGAAAGCCGCCCAGGCGCCCCTCGTCGATCAGGAAGGCCACGATCTGCTCGATGTTGGTGCCCAGCGGATGGTGCCCGAGGTCCACCAGCACCTGGGCGCGGTCACCCAGCTTCTGGGCCATCACGTAGGACATGCCCCAGTCACCCAGGTCGGTGTGGTAGAAAGCAGGCTCAAAGAACTTGTACTCGATAAGCAGGCGCATGGGGGCCGGCATGGCATCGTAGATGGTGCGGAGGGCTTCCTGCAGGCGCTGCTTGCGGGCGCGGATGGAATCCTGCCCGGGGTAGTTGGTGCCGTCGGCCAGCCAGAGGCTGATGACGTCCGAGTGCACCGTCTTGGCGATCTCGATGCACTCCAGGCAGTGGGCGATGGCCTTGGCCCGCACGCGCTCGTCGGGATGGGCCAGGCTGCCCAGCTTGTAGTCGTCGTCCTGGAACAGGTTCGGGTTGATGGCCCCCAGCTCCAGGCCGAGCGACTCGGCGTAGGCCTGCAGCTCGGACCAGTCGTCGACCTTGTCCCAGGGGATGTGCAGGGCCACGGAGGGGGTGATGCCGGTGACGCGATGGACCTCGGCGGCGTCCTGTAGCTTTTCATAGGCGGTGCGCGCGGCGCCAGCCTGGCCGAAGACCTTGAAGCGGGTGCCCGAATCGGCGTAGCCCCAGGAGGGCGTCTCGATCCGCTGGGCCTTCAGCGCGGCCTTGGTGGCCTCCACGTCGATCCCCCTGGAGGCCAGCTCGGCGGCCAACAGGCGATAATACTCTCTCCAATCGGGCATCATAGTCCTCCTTGCCGGTCGGCTGCACCATGCGGTTGAGCACTGAATGGTCCGCGTCAGGCGAGGATCACCTCGACGCCCCGGGCGCGGATACTGGCGACGACGTCGGCGGGGGCGTCCGCCGTGGTGTAGACGCGATCGATCTCGTCGAGCGTGGCAAAGCTGGCAAAGGCCACCTGGCCGATCTTGCTGCCGTCGAGGATGACGTTCACCTCACGGACGGCGGCCAGCAGGCGGCGCTTCAGCTCCACCTCGGGGCGGTGGGCATCGGTGAGGCCCTCGGCCACCGACAGGCCCCGCCCGCCGAAAAAGCCCCGCTGAAAGTTCCCGTCGGCCAGGGCCCGCGAGTCCCAGTCGCCGACGATGGCGGCGGCCTCATGCCAGACGGGCCCGCCCGGCATCAGCACCGTGATCCCCGGGGAGCGGAGCAGCTCCAGGGCCGTGTGCAGGCCGGTGGTCAGCACGGTGAGCTCGTGCTTATCCAGCAGATGGCGGGCCACCTGCAGGGCGGTGGTGGAAGCGTCCAGGATGATCGCCTCGCCATCGCAGACGCTGGCGGCCGCGGCGGCCCCGATCCGCTCTTTGGCCGCCACGCGGAGGTGCTGCCGCACGGCAAAAGAGAGCGCGCCGGCGTTCTCCGGCGCCGGCAGGGCGCCGCCGTGCGTGCGGATCAGCCGCCCGGCCTGCTGCAGGCGCTCCAGGTCGGCCCGCGCCGTAACCGCCGACACCCCCAGCGCCGCGCTGATCTCGGCGACGGAGGCATAGTTCTCCTCCTGCAGTCGGCGCGTGATCCATTCCAGGCGCTCGTGGCGTGAGAGACGGCGGGTCATGGGACCTGTCTTTCGTTTGCTTGCGCTTACCTTCCTCTGTTTCCGAAGCGCATTGTACCACGAGGGCTCGACCCCGTCAATCAGCCGGCCGGCGGAGGGATGGCGCCACAGGGCCGCGGGTGCAGGGCAGCGTTGGGGGAGGGCGCCTCGGCCGCGCCGCGGAGAGGAGGTGGAACGGGTGTCGGCGGACGGGCATGCGCCGCGCCAGCCTCAGCCAGCCCCAATATACGCGGCGCCCGCGCTGTCGGTCAAGCGCGGGCGCCGCTGGGGCACCGTGGTACAGGGCGGCCGCCGGGGCGGCCGCGCAAGCCCTGGGGCTCAGCCCTTGGCCGTGATCTTGAGCACCCAGGCGTGCTCGCCGGGGCGCTCGGCCGGCAGCGCCACGTGCAGCCCGTCGCCCTGCACGGCGAACTCGAGCGGCTCGCGCTGGCCCAGCATCTCGACCTTGCCCACCTCCGCGGTGTACAGGCGCAGGTCGGTGCCCAGCGACTTGAGCGTCACCTCGCCGCCCTCCGGCCAGCCGAGCAGGGTGGCGTACAGCGCCGGGCCCTTGGCCGTGTAGCGAATGTCCTCCGCGGTGAACGCGGCGCGCTTGGTGTCGCTAAAAGAGCCGCCCACCACCGCCGTGGGGCCCTCACCGTACACCTTCCAGGGGCGCGTGGCATAGATCCCCTCGCCGTTCAGCGCCAGCCACCGGCCGATCTCCTTCAACAGGTCCTGCTCCGGTTCGGGGATGGTGCCGTCGGGCCGCGGGCCGATGTTCAAGAGCAGCGCGCCGTTCTTGCTGACGATGTCCACCAGGTCGCCGATGAGGGAGCGGGCGCTCTTGTAACGCTGCTCCTGGACGTACCCCCACGAGTTCTCGCTCACCGAGGTGTCGGTCTGCCAAAAGTAGGGGCGCGTGTCGGTCAGCTGGCCGCGCTCGACGTCGTAGACCGCCGTGCCGTCGGGGAAGGCGCGGTGCTTGTAGTTGATGGCCACGCCGCGGCCCCATTGGAGCCCGCGATTGTAGTAGTAGGCCGCAAAGCGCTGCAGCCACGGCTGAAAGACGGGCGTCTCGATCCACCAGTCGAACCAGACCAGCTGCGGATGGTACTTGTCCACCAGCTCGCAGGTGCGCGCGTACCAGTCGTCGAGGAACGCCTCCTCGGGCACGGTGGTACGCGGGTGGGCCGGGCCGTACAGGCCGGCATAGCGGGGGTCCTGCACGTCCGACGGGAACTGCATGCCGCCGTCAAAGAACCACCAGTGCTCGGCGCGGTGTGACGAGACGCCGAACACCAGCCACTGCTTGCGCACCGCCTCGGCCAGTTCGCCGATCAGGTCCCGCTTGGGGCTCATCTTGGCGGCGCACCAGTCGGAGAGTGCGGTGTCATACATGGCGAACCCGTCGTGGTGCTCGGCGACGGGCACCACGAACTTGGCCCCCGCCTGGCGGAAGAGCCCCGCCCATTGGTCGGCGTCGAAACGCTCCGCCGTGAACTGGGGGATGAAATCCCTGTAACCGAACGTGTCCTGCGGCCCGTAGGTGGCCACATGGTGGGCGAACTCGCGGCTGCCCTGCTGATACATGTTGCGCGGGTACCACTCGTTGCCAAAGGCGGGCACGGCGTAGAGGCCCCAGTGGATAAAGATGCCGAACTTGCCGTCCTGGTACCACTGCGGCACGGTGTACTGACCCAACGACTCCCAGGTGGCCTGGTAGGCTTTGTGCTCCTCAGACATGGGTCTCCCTTCCCGGTGCTGTCGGTTCAGAGCGCCACGTAGCGATCCACACGGCGGGCAACGATCTCCAAACTGCTCTCCCAGAAGGCCGGAGAGCGCAGCTCGATGCCAAAGCGGGCAGCCAGGTCCTCGGCGCGGGCGTCGCCGGTGGAGGCGAGGAGCGCGTCATAGTCGGCCAGGAAGGCCTCCCCGCGCTGTTCATAGATGGCGTACAGCCCCAGGCCAAAGAGCAGCCCAAAGGCGTAAGGAAAGTTGTAGAACGAGAGCGTCGAGGAGTAATAGTGCGGCTTCCAGGCCCACATATAGGGGTTCAGGTAGTTCCCGTCCAGCCCGTCGCCATAGGTGTCGCGCTGGGCCTGGAGCATGATCTCGCACAGCTCCTCGGCGGCCAGCTCGGCCCTGGCCCGCCGCTGAAAGACCTCGCTCTCAAAGAGGTAGCGGGAAGAGATGTCCACCACGACCTGGCCGGCGTCGGCCAGGAAGGCCTCCAGGACGGCCAGCTCCTCGGCGGGGCTCTCGGCGCGCGCCAGGGCCGCGTCGGTCACGATGGTCTGGTTAAAGATCGAGGCCGTCTCGGCCAGGGTCATCGGCGTGCGGCGCTGCAGCGCCGTCTTGCCGCGCAGGCACTCGTTGTGGTAAGCGTGCCCCAGCTCGTGCGCCAGGGTGAGCACCTCGTCGAGCGAGCCGTCATAGTTGCTCAGGATGCGCGACTCGTTCTGCGCCGGCACGCGCATGCAAAAGGCACCGCCGCGCTTGCCGTCACGCGGCTCGGCGTCGATCCACTGCAGGCGGAAGGCCCGCTCGGTGAACTCGCCCAGCCGCGGGGAAAAGGCGCCCAGCTCGCGCACGATCAGTGCACGGGCCTCGGCAAAGGTATAGCGCCGCCCGGCGCCGCCCACCGGCGCGAACAGGTCCCACCAGGGGAGGGCGCCCTGGCCAAGGCGGGCCGCCTTGGACCGCCAGTAGCGCCGGAAGGTGGGGAAGGAGCCGCGCATGGCCGCCAGCATCGCCTCGAGGGTCTCCCGGTCGATGCGGGCCTGGTCGAGCGACTGGTGCAGGGCGTCGCGGCGGCCGCGCCGGCCGCCCAGGGTCAGCACGGTGCCCTTGATGCCGTTCAGGCAGGCGGCCAGCGGCTCGCGCACGCTTGCCCAGGCGGCCATTTCCGCCTCATAGGCCTGGCGGCGCAGGGCGCCGTCCGCATGGGTGCGGTAGCCCTGGATGACCGTGATCGGCAGCAGCGCCTCCTGGCCGTCCTGGGCCAGGGGAGCTTTGAGCTGCGAGGTCACCGCCCCGCGAAGCCGCTCCCAGGCGCGCGCGCCGCTCAGCGACAGGTCCGCGGCCAGCTCTTCCTCCGTCTGGCTCATCAGGTAGCGGCTCTGGTCGGCGATCTCCCGCAGGGCAAAGGCGTGCTCGCGGGCGGGCCCCTCCTGGGCGAGGGCGCCGGCCAGGAGTCCGTCCTGCGCGGCCACGTCGCCGATCCAGGCCCGGAAGAGGGCCTCCTGCCGATCCAGGCGGACGTCGTAGGCCTCCAACTCGGACTGCGTCCGCCGCGCGGCGGTGTTGTACGAGTCGGTGGTCACCGTGGCGTGGACGTAGGCGCGCAGGGTGCCGTATAGGTCGAGGAGGGCGTTGGTGCGCGCGACGATGTCGCCAATCAGGGCGGCCAGCGCGGCGGGCTCCGCGGGCACGGGGCCGCCCCGCCCGATGCGCCGCTCGGCCAGCAGGGCATCCAGCTCGGCGAGCAGCGTCTCTAGCCGCTGCACGTCGGCGTGGAAGGCGTCAGAGTCGAGAGAGGGGTAGATGGTGGAGATATCCCACCGCGGTGGGGTGACCTCGCTCATGGCATGTCCTCCGTCAGGACGTCGGTGTAGCGAATGCCCGCGCCTGGGGGCGCGGGCATCGGGTGGTCAGTCGTTTTCGAGCTCGTCGGCAATGCGCTCGGCGATCCTGGGGCCGGAGAGGCCGTGCTTGTCCAGAAGTTCGTCGGCCGTGGCCGATTCGCCAAAGACGTCATCGGTACCCAGCCGCACCAGCCGCGGGCCATGGCCCGCCTCGGCCAGCACCTCGGCCACGGCGGAGCCGAGCCCGCCGATGATGCTGTGCTCCTCGACCGTGACCACCAACGGCGACCCCGCCGTCAGCGCCAACACGGCCTCGGCGTTCAGCGGCTTGATCGTCGAGACGTTGGCCACGGTGGCCTCGATCCCCTGGGCGGCCAGTGCCTCGGCGGCCAGGAGCGAGGTGTACACCATGTGCCCGCAGGCCAGGATGGTGGCGTCGTTCCCCTCGCGGAGCGTGATGATCTGCCCCAGCGAGAAGCAATAGTCGGCGGGCAGCAGGTCGGGCACCGGGTAGCGCCCCAGGCGGAGGTAGGCCGGCCCGCCCAGGTCGGCCAGGGCCTCAGTCATGGCGGCGGTCTCCACCGCGTCGGCCGGGACGAGGACGGTCATGTTCGGCAGCGCGCGCATCAGGGCCACGTCCTCGAGCGACTGGTGGCTGGCCCCGTCGGGGCCCTGCGTCAGCCCGGCGCTGGAGCCGGCCAGGATCACGGGCAGCCCGGGGTAGGCGATCTGGATGCGGATCTGGTCGTAACAGTGCGCCGTGATGAACATGGCGAACGAGTTGGCATAGGGCACCAGGCCCGAGGCGGCCAGCCCCGCAGCGGTGGAGACCATGTCGGCCTCGGCGATGCCCAGGTCCCAGAAGCGGTCCGGGTGCGCGTCACGGAAGGTGACGGTGCGCGTCGAGTTGTACAGGTCGGCGTCGAGCACCACCACGTTGGGGTGTGTGTCTCCCACGCGTTTGAGGGCCTCGCCGTAGGCAAAGCGGGTCTGCTTCAGCTCAGGCATATTGCACCTCCCGCACGGCCTGGCGGGCCAGTTCCAGGGCGGCCTGGAGCTCATCCAGGGCCAGGGTGATCTGTTCGGGGCTCAGGGCGGCGTTGTGGTACTGGGCCTGGTTCTCTATGAACGAGATACCCTTGCCCTTGGTGGTGTGGGCGATGACGAGGGAGGGCACGTCGGCCGGGCCCGCCTTGGCCCAGTCGAGCGCCTCCATGAGCTCACCCATGTGGTGGCCGTTGGCCTCGCGCACGCGCCAGCCGCAGGCACGCCAGCGGTCCGCCTGGGGCTCCATCGTTTTGCCGCAGGAGGTGGCGTCCATGGCCTTCAGTCCGTTCCAGTCCAGCGCGGCGGTGACGTTGCCGAGGCACTGCTTGGAAGAGCTGACGGCCGCCTCCCACACTTGGCCCTCCTGGGTCTCCCCGTCGCCGAGGAGGCAGTAGACGCGATAGTGGAGGCCCTGCACCCGGCCGGCCAGCGCCAGGCCGTTCGAGAACGACAGCCCCTGCCCCAAAGAGCCGGTGCACCCCTCGATCCCGGGGGTCAGGTGCATGGCCGGGTGCCCCTGGAGGCGGCTGCCCATC
>JAAZBY010000446.1 GCA_012513595.1 Chloroflexota bacterium | reverse complement strand
CTGCCGCTGGGGCCCACCGGGTACGGCGACTCTCCGTACCAGCCCTTCTCTGCGTTTGCCGGTAATCCGCTGCTCATCAGCCTGGAGGAACTCCTCGCCGAAGGCTTGCTGGCCCCCGAGGACTTGGCCGATCGTCCCTTCTTCGCTCCCGATGCGGTGGACTATGGGGCCGTCATCGCCCACAAGGACCGCGTGCTGCGCCGCTCACACGCGCGCTTTCTGCGCGATGGCACGCTGGTAGCGCGTTCCGACTATCTGGCCTTCTGCGAAGAGAACGCCACCTGGCTGGACGATTTCGCCCTCTTTATGGCCCTGAAGCTCCACTTTGGCTGGGCGTCCTGGGTGGACTGGCCCGAGGCGATCGCCCTGTATCAGCCAGAGGCGGTCAGCGACTGGCGCCAGCGGCTGGCGGGCGAGGTGGGCTACCGCCGCTACCTGCAGTTCCTGTTCGATGCCCAGTGGCGGCGCGTGCGAGCCTATGCCGCCGAGCGCGGGGTGACGATCATGGGGGACATGCCCATCTTTGTCGGGCATGACAGCGCCGACGTCTGGGCGCACCAGGATCTATACGCCCTTGACGCGGGTGGCCGGCCCACGGTCGTGGCCGGGGTGCCGCCCGACTATTTCTCCGCCACCGGCCAGCTGTGGGGCAACCCCCTCTATCGCTGGGACGTGATGCGCGAGCGGGGCTACAAGTGGTGGTTGGAGCGGCTGCAGCGCACTCTGGCGCAGGTGGACGTGGTGCGCATCGACCATTTCCGCGGGTTCAGCGGCTATTGGGAGGTGCCCGCCACTGAGACGACGGCCATCAACGGGCGTTGGGTGCAGGGGCCCGGGGAGGCGTTTTTTGGTGCCGTAAGTGAGCGCTTTGGCGAGCTGCCCATCATCGCCGAGGACCTGGGGCTCATCTCGGCGGACGTGGTTGCCCTGCGACAGGCTCTCGGCCTGCCCGGCATGCGCGTGTTGCAGTTTGGCTTTCACGGGGATGCGGCCAACCCCCACCTGCCCCACAACTACACGCCCGACTCGGTGGCCTACACCGGCACCCACGATAACGACACGGCCCAGGGCTGGTACGCCGAGCAGGAGCACGATGTGCAGCATCGCGCCCGCGTGTACACCGGCAGCAGCGGCAAGGCGCTGCACTGGGCCTTTGTGCGCCTGGCGTGCAACTCGGTGGCCAATATGGCCATCTACCCGCTGCAGGACGTCCTGGGGCTCGGCTCGGAGGCGCGCCTGAACTGCCCCGGGCGCCCCCATGCCAACTGGACCTGGCGCTTCCGGCCCGAGGTCCTGGGCGACGACCTGGCCCACGCTCTGTGCGAGATGGCCCTTCTGGCTGGCCGCTGGACGCCGCCCGGTCAGGATCTGACCGGTGACGCGGCCCCCCTCCTCGCGTATGAGCAGCCGGGCAGCCCCGCCCGGCCGCCCGCCGTGCCCTGAGCCCAGGAGACGTAACCGTGCAGCCCTTCGTCACCGGCCTGGAACTGAGTGGGCGGTTCTACGGTGAGGTGGTGGCGCCCCTCGTGCGCGCCCACTGGCCCACGCTGTCCTACTCGGCGGCCCTCCTCGGGGCGGGCAGTGAGGTGCTCGGCTACGACACCCCCATGTCCACCGACCACGACTGGGGGCCCCGGGTACTCCTTTTCCTGCTGGAGGGCGACCCGGGGCTGGCGGCGCGCGTCGTGGCCCTGCTCCGGGAAGGGCTGCCGGAGGTCTACGCCGGCTGGAAGGTGCCCCTGCCCGTGGGGCCGGAAGAAGCGGGGGCGCCTGCGCGTACCTACGTGGGCCCGCTGAGCGCCTTCGTTGAGCGGCTGTTGGGCGTCGGGTTGGAGCGCGATCTGGCCGCCGCGGACTGGTTGAGCATCCCCTCCCAGGCGCTGCGCGAGATGACCGCCGGCGCGGTGTTCCACGATGGGCTGGGCACGCTGCTGCCCCTGCGGGAGCGGCTATCGTATTACCCGCGCGACGTGTGGCTGTATATGCTGGCGGCGGGGTGGCAGCGCCTCGGGCAGGAGGAACACCTCATGCCGCGGGCCGGGCACGCCGGCGACGAGGTCGGCTCGTCGCTCATCGGCGCGCGGCTGGTGCGGGACGTGGTGTCGCTCTGCTTTCTGATGGAGCGCCGCTACGCTCCGTACCCCAAGTGGTTCGGCACCGCCTTCCGTGGCCTGGCCTGCGCCGGGGATCTCGAGCCACTCCTGGCTACTGCTCTGCGGGCGGAGCACTGGCCGGAGCGCGAGGAGGCCCTGGTCGCCGCGTACGAGCACTTGGCGCGGCTGCACAATACCCTGGACCTTACCGAGCCGCTGGCCCCCGAGGCGCGGCGGTTCTTCGACCGGCCGTTCCGCGTCATCGACGGGGAACGCTTTGCGCGCGCCCTCTCTGCCAGAATCGTTGACCCTGCGGTGCGCGCCCTGCTGGGGGCCCCGCTGGTCGGCAGTGTCGACCAGTGGAGTGACAGCACTGACCTCAAAGCGCCCGCCCTGCGACGGGCCGTTCGCAGCCTGTACGAGGCGGCGGGCCACACTTCCTGAACTGGCCCCCACGGGGGGCCGCTCGAGAAGCTCGGCACCGGAAAGAGCGACGGCCGGCCCCCTGGGGGGCCGGCCGTCGGGCGTGTCAGGAGAACGGGCGCGATTACGGCCGCATGCCGCTGGGCGCCTCGATGGGGGTGGCCATCAGACGCTCGCCCAGCTCCCGGTAGGCCGTGGCCACCTCCGACTCGGGGTCGGAGAGTACCACCGGCTGGCGCATCACGCTGGCCTGATACATGGCCAGCGGGGCCGGCGGAATGACCGCCAATACGCCCAGCTTGGCCTGGCTGGCCAAGGACGAGGCCGTGTCGCGGATCGGCTCGGGCGAGCGGTCCACCAGGACAAAGCCGGGCACCTTGGCGTCAAAGCGGGCCTCGGCCAGCCAGCGGCGCAGGGCGTCCAGGTGCCACATGCCCAACGGGTCGTGTTCGGCGATGGGGATCAGCGCGGTCGACTGGCGGATGACCTCCGTGCTCTGGGCCAGCGCCGAGGCGTCCAGGTCGACGATGACGGCGTCGTACTGGGTCTGCAGGAAGGCGAGCGTATCGGCCAGGACCCCCTGGCGGAACGTGCCGCTGCCTACAGCGTGCGGCCGGGCAGCCAGGTAGTGCAGGCCGCTCGCGTGCACCTGAAGGCACGGTTGTAGCGCAGACGATGACAGGCGGAACCCGTCGGCCACGCTCAGGTCCAGCAGGGTCTCGCCGGGCTGCAGGCCGAGCTGCCAGGCGCCCGACAGCCCGCACTGCCCCAGTTCCATGAGTACCACGCGCGGGTGGCTGCTCAGCAACGCTAGGGCCACGTTCACGGCCGTCGTGGTGGACCCGACGCCGCCCTTGACCCCCACGAACGCGATCAGCGGCGGCACCGCCTTGGTGCGGCCGGCACGGGCGATTAGCGCCCGCACGCGAGCCAGGATCTCTTTGGGGTCCGCCGGCTTGGGCACATAGTCGTCGGCGCCCGATTCGAACCCACTGAGCCGGTGGGGCACCTGGGTGCGGGCGCTGAGCATCAGGATAGGCGTCTGCCCGACGGCGGGCAGCGCCCGGATGCGCCGGCAGATCTCGTACCCGTCCACATCGGGCAACATCACATCGAGCACTACCAGGTCGATCGGTATGGTGCGCAGGAGCTCGATGGCCCGGCTGCCGTCGGTGGCGGCGACGGTCTCATACCCCCCTCGCGTGAGCACGAAGGTCAGCATCTCGACCAGAGTGGGATCGTCGTCCACGATCAGGATACGTTGGGCCATGTGGTATGCCTCCGGTGGTCCCGTTGGATTGGTTCGTGGATGCTACTCGCGGGGCAGAGTCACCGTAAAGGTGCAGCCCTGGCCGGCAGTGCTTTCCACCCCGATATCGCCCCCCAGGGCGTGAATGATCTCCCGACTAATGTACAGGCCCAGGCCCATGCCCTTGCGGGGTAGCCCCTCACGTTGCGGCGCCTGAAAGTAACACTCAAAGATGTGCGGCAGCGCTTCCTCCGGGATGCCGGGCCCACTGTCTTGCACGCCGATAAGCCACTGCTCTCCTCTGCCCTGCAGCGAGACGTTGATCTCCCCGCCGATCGGCACGTACTTGAGCGCGTTTTCGACCAGGTTACCGACCACCTGCTCGAGGCGCACTGCGTCGGTCCGCGCCCAGGAGGGCGTCACCGGGGAGTGCAGGATGAGGGCGATGTCCTTGGCCGCAGCGCTGGGTGCCAGGCGGGCTACGAGGTCGGCCAGCATCTGGTCGACGCGCACGCGGCTGGCATCGATAGAAAAGCGGCTCTGCTCGATGCGCGTCAGCTCAGCCAGATCGTCCACCAGGCGGGCCAGCCGGCGAGACTCCTCGTTGATGTGCCCGAGGAAGCGTTGCAGGGTGTCGTCGGGAAGCTCGCTGACGTCCGAGATGATGCTGGCAAAGCCCATGATGTGCTGGATCGGGGCGCGCAGCTCGTGGGCCACCTGGGCGATGAACAGGCTGCGGTCCAGCGAGGCGGCGCGGTCCGGAGTAACGTCCAGTACCAGGCAGGCCACGCCGCCCTGCGGGCCGCCCAGGGCCGAGGGGAGCACTTCGAGCGTGGCCGGCCCTCTTCCGGGCAGGTCCAGCATCACGACGTAGGGGCCCAGGACGTCGGCCCGCGACGGGTCGACCAGGTGGCGAAGCAGCGCGGGGCAGCGTGCCTCATCGGAGCCGCATGGGAGCGGCGCCTCGCCGGGGCTCAGGCCGAGAGTCCGCTCCAGGGCGGGGTTGAGCCGACACACGCGGCCGTTACAGTCCAGCAGCACCAACCCCTGGCCCAGAGAGTCTACGATCGTGTCCACGCCCGGCGCGGGGGTCTCTCGGCCGGGTACGGGCAGCAGTTGCACTAGGGCGCGGCAGACCTGCTTGCCGAGCACACCGAGGCGCTCGGCCTCCGGCTGGGGGCCTGGCCGGGGTCCCGCGCACCACAGGGCCAACAGGCCGAGGGGCTCCTCGCCCGTCAGCAGCGGAGCCAACAGCAGCGAACCCCTGTCCAGGCCGTCCGCGGCCGACAGGGCCAGGCTGTCGATCTCGTCGGCAGAAAGGGCGGCGACCTCACCGTTGACGAAGGCGCGCCGCGCTGGCCCGGCACCGAGCGGCAGCGCCCCCCAACGAGAGGCGAGGCCTTCCGGGGCAGGGCCCTGCGGCAGCAGCCAGCGGCCAGTATGGTCGACCGTATAGAGGGAGGCTGCAGTGGCACTGGGGCAGAGGGCCAGGGCCGCCTCGGTGGCAATGGCGGCCACCTCGTCGAGGTTTCCGGCAGTCAGCAGCCGGCGGCCAGCAGCAGCCAGCGCCGCAGCGAACGCCCCTGACTGAGAGGCTCCCGGGTCGCTCATCTCCATACCGTCATTCCCGAGACCCTCCCGCCCTGCTGCGTACAACGACGTCATATGGGTAGCCACGCAACCTCTGCAATCTGTACTCGAGCCTGCGACACGGCCGCTGGCGGGCGCGCCGGCGCCCCGACGTGCCGCCAACATTATAGCAGGCCGAAAGTCGGGCTTCAAGACGCCATGGCCGTCAGAAGGCTTAATAACGCGTAAAACTCAGGGCACCCAGGGCGAGCGGGCCGACGTAGACTTGCCGCGGTCGGGCGGCAGGGCTATAGTGCGGGGCGAGCGGCCCCCTGGGGCCGGGAGCGTCTTGCCGTAAAAGGGGGAACCGTGAGCCGAGACCTGGCCTGCGCGCGGGCTGAACTGATCGATCTGGACGCCGCCACGCGTCGCCGCGGGCTGGAGGCCCTGGCGACGGCGAGGGAACAGGGGCGGCTGCCACGCGCCGAGTGCCGCGACGCAGTCAACATGCACTGCCATACGTTCTATTCGTACAACGGCTACGGGCATTCCCCGTCTTCGCTGGCCTGGTTGGCTGCCGAGCAAGGCTGGCGCGCGCTTGCCACCGTCGACTTTGACGTGTTGGACGGCGTCGGCGAGACGCTCAGCGCTTGCGACCGCGTGGCGGTGCGAGGGGCCTCGGGCCTGGAGACGCGTACCTACATGCCTGAGTTCGCCCGCTGGGAGATCAACTCCCCCGGAGAGCCCGGCGTCTGCTACCACGTCGGCCTGGGGTTCACCAGCAGCGAGGCTCCCGCTGCGGCGGCCCGCGTGCTGCGCGAGATGCGCCAGGGCGCCGAGCGGCGCAACCGTGAGATGGTGGCGCGCCTCAACGCGCACCTCGAGCCGCTGACCATCGACTATGACCGGGATGTGCTGCCCCTCACGCCGGCGGGCAACGCCACCGAGCGGCACATCCTGGTGGCTTACGACGCGGCGGCGCGGCGCGCTTTCCCCGAGCGTGCCCGCCTCGTCGACTTTTGGGCCGCCAGGCTGGGCAGCGACCCAGCGGCCGTAGAGGGCTCCCTGACTCCCGAACCCAGCCCCAACGATCTGATCCGTTCGCGCCTGATGAAGCAGGGCGGCGTGGGCTATGCCCAGCCCGATGAGGGTACCTTCCCGCCGCTCGAGGACGTCATCCGGGCGATCGTCGCCTGCGGGGCGATCCCGGTGTGCGCCTGGCTCGACGGCTCTACCGAGGGTGAGCAGCACATGGACGAGCTGCTGGCCTGGATGGTGGCCAGGGGGGTGGGTGCCCTGAACATCATCCCCGAGCGCAACTGGAACTATCGCGACCCGGCCGTGCGCGAGGCCAAAGTGCGGGCGCTGTACGCGGTGATGGACCTGGCGCGAGCGCACGATCTGCCTGTGGTCGTGGGCACCGAGATGAACAAGGCCGGCCAGCCCGTGGTCGACGACTTTGGCAGCGAGGCACTACGGCCGCTGCTGCCCGAGTTCCTGCGCGGGGCGGACTGGATCTACGGGCACACGGTGCTGGCGCGGGCGCTGGGCCGCGGCTACCAGAGCGATTGGGCCGCGCGGAACCTGCCCCAGCGCAACGAGCGGAACGCCTTCTACGCGGCGGTGGGCGCGGCGGCGGCGCCGGGGACCGCGCTGGGCACTGGCCTGGCAGCCCTGGGCGACGTCGTGGAGGCCCCCGAAGCTCTCCTGGCGCGCCTCCATAACCTTGGCGCGTGACCCGCGCAGGGCGCGCCGCGCCCTAGTGCTGGCGGATGTTCACTTCCTGGTAGCAGTCCGGGCGGACGGGCACCGCCCCCAGGCCCTGGGTGGCCAGGGTCTGCTCCTGGCCGCCGATGACCAACCGCACTATCTCGACGTTTTGGCCGTTGGTGAGGTATAACTCGTACCAGCCCGAATCGTTGGAGACGGCCGGCACATCGTAAGCCCAGCCGTCGAGCGTCACGAACACATGGGCGCCGACGAGGATGTTGCCCTGGCGGTCGTACACGCGCCCCTTGAAGGTGCTGCCGCCCGGCGAGAGGCAGCCGCTGTATTCCAGGCTGTAGCTACCGGCCAGCGGGTCGACGGTGGGGGTCAAGGTGGCGGTGGCCGCGGGCGTGGGCACCTTGCTCGGCGTGGCGCTGACGTCGGGCGTGGCCGAGGCCGGCGGCATGGACGGTGCGGCCGACGGTTCGCGTGGGGTGATCGTCGGCAAGACCGTGGGGGATTCCTCT
>JAAZBY010000445.1 GCA_012513595.1 Chloroflexota bacterium | reverse complement strand
GTTCTGGCATGTCTGACATCGGTCTCTCCAGTTCGGGGCAGGCGCCCTGCTCAGGCGCCAGTGATCACGCGCACCCGCACCGTGCGCCCGGCCGGGTCCAGCGCCGCCAGCACCGCGCCGTCCTCGGCCAGGTAGGTGCCGCTCTCGAACTGCGCCCTCGAGGCCGCCCGCCGCAACGGCTGCCCGTCGACGGTGACGCCCCGCGGCTCCGCTCCGGTCGTGAGGCGCACCGTCAGCTCCTTCGGCTGCACCGGCAGGTCCAGCATCACCGTGTCACCGTCGACCTGCCAGGTGGCCATGGCCTGGGCCACCGTGTAGGTGGCGATCTCGGAGCAGGTCCGCCAGCGGGTGTGCTCGCCGAGTGGGTCGCGCTGGCGCAGACGGTCGACCACCGTGCGCAGCGCCGCAAAGCCGCGCCCATCGCCGGCGTGTAGCCCGTAGAAGCCCTGCCAGTGGCTGCAGAGGATACACGGATCGCCGTTGTCGATCACCTCCGCCAGGCGCCCGCCCGCCAGGTCGGCGGTGAGGTAATAGTCGGCGTCCACCGTGCCGTAGCCCGTCCAGGAGCCGGTGCGGTCGTCGGTGCAGGCCACCACCTCGCCAACGGCCGTGCCCGCGGCGGGGTCCTGCTCCCACACATAGTCGTTGACGCGCCCCTGAGCGTCGATCCGCTGGAAAAAGTAGGGCGTGGCCGCGCCCGTCACCTCGCGAACGGCCTCCCCCGCCACCCGCGCGTAAAAGGCCCGCGTGCGAGAGCCAAACCCCCCGGGCGACGTCACCCCCGCCGGCCGCAGCCCGACGTTCTCCAGAATGCGGCAGGCCGTGGCGATGTAGCGGTGAATCAGGTCCTCGCGGTCCACCGGCAGGGTGTGCCAGTGGTACTGCTCCCAGATGCGCGTCTCGAGGGGCTGGAACGTGTCCAGGTCCACGACGTAAGTGTGGGTGATCATCTCCGGGGTAAAGTCGAAGGCCGGCGCGATCACCTCGCGGCACATCGCCAACCATGAGGCGAGCTGCACCTGCGAAAAGAGCGGCAACCCCTGGTCGATGCGCCCCAGCGCGGCCGGGCAGGGCACCATCGAGAACTTGCCCCTCACCCCGGCGCCCAGGCACCACTCGCCGAACTGCCGCGTGAACCACTCCGGGTGCACCACGGGCACGTCCTCCCAGCGGCGGTTCTGCCCGTCGGCCAGGTTGCGGTCACGCATGAAAAAGTAGTTCAGGTTCACCAGGGCGGTCGAATCGTCGACGATCAGCGATAGTGGCACGCGGTCCAGGGCGTGGCGGGTGATCTCGGCGCGCATGGGGGCCTCCAGTGCTGGCAATGCTCGGCGCGGCGGCTACGGGCGCTGTTGAAAGCGGCTCTGGTAGAGCGCCCCGTCGTACGGAGCGCGGCGGTTCGGGCACCCCTCCCGCGGGCAGAGCAGGCAGGACTGAAAGTCCGTCTCGGTCTCAAAGCGCACCGAGGAGGTCGACTTGTTGGGCACCATCAGCATGCTGGGCGTCAGCCGCACGCCAATGGCCCCCTCGACGTCTCCAAGCAGGCCAAACAGGGGGCGTTGCTCGCCGATGGGCCAGTCGGGCAGGGAACCCGGGGCCATCTGCGCGCTCTTGGCCGGGCGATAGCGGGCCTCCAGGTCTCCGCGAAGGGCCTGGATGGCCTGGCGCAGGGCGGCCTCTTTGATCGCCTCGCCCCAGAACTCCCACAGGACGTCGTCCAGCCCGTGGGCCCAGCGGTCCAGCTCGACGCCGCAGGTGGCCACCTGGGCGAACAGCCGGTCGGCCGTCTCCAGGTTGACGCGCAGGACCCGGCTCGTCAGCCGTACGCCGTCCACCACGACATAGTCATCGCCCTTGGCCTCCACGTAGGCCAGGCGGTAGTAGGCCTTGGGGCGCGCCACCCCCTCCGCCTCTGCGGCGAGCCGGGCCAGGTCGGCATAGTCGTCCGAGCCGGGCTCCACGCGCAGGCGTGTGGCGAGCTCCGCGATGGGGAAACGAACGCTATCCGCCTCGACGACGACGGCCTCAACCATCTGTACCCCCCTGTTCGCTAGCAACCTGGCAGCGTCCGTCAGGCGCTCCGCACCGTGATCGCGCCGATCATCCCCTCGCCGCCGTGGCAGCTCATGGCCGCGCCCAGCTCGGTGATGACGATCGCCTCCCGCGAGATGCCCGTCAGCGCGGCCAGCTCATCGGCCAGGTGGCGGGCCACCTCCGGGATGCGCGTGTGCACGACGCCCAGGCTCTCCAGCGGCGCCAGGCGCGCGGCCTCCTCGCGGATGCGCTCCAGCCCCTTCTTGTAGGAGCGGGCCACCCCGCTGAGCTTCATCTCCCCATCGTTCAGGGTGAGGAGGACGGTCAGGTTCAGCGCGCGGGCCACCCGGTCAAGGGCCGGCATCAGTCGCGCGGCCCGGCCGCCCCGCCGCAGGTGCTCCAGAGTACGGAGCTGGAAAGTCACGTGGCTGCGCTCGCCGACGGAGCGCGCCGCCTCGATGATCTCGTTCAGGCGGGCGCCCGCCTTGGCCATCCGCGCCGCCAGCATCACCTGAAAGCCCATCACCAGAGACAGCCCCAGCGTGTCCACGGCCTGCACCCTGCCGGCGAACCGCGAGGCCGCCGTGGTCGCCGCGCTGAAGGTGCCCGAGTGCCGGCTGGTGATGCAAAAGCAGAGCACGTCGTTGCCGAGGTCCACCAGCCGCTGAAAGGCCTGCAGGTACATGCCGATGGCGGGCTGCGAGGTCTTGAGCGTGCCCTGCTCCTCGAGCAGGCGCCAAAAGTCCTCGCGGGGCAGCTCCGTCTCGTTGAAGGCCTGGTCCCGCGCCACCACCACCAACGGGACGACCGAGACGTCTAGCTCCTCGATCAGTGCGGCGGGCAGGTCGGCTCCGCTATCCGTGACGACCTTGATCGGGCGCATGTGCCATCTCCCCCAGTGTTGCTGGCCTGCTGGCCTCGGCCCCAGCCAGGCAGCGCGGATCGGCGCCTAGGGCGCGGGTTCCAGATCGGCCAGGCCGCTCAGGGCGCTGCGGCGCGCCGCGGCGGCCTGCATTTCCATCTCTTCGATGCAGAGGCGGCAGTCATCCCCATAGATCGCGTTCTGCACCTCGATGGTCAGGTCCATGTAGCGCGTGATGGCCACCTTGGCGGCGCGGGCGCATTCGGGCGCCTCGAGCGCCGTGAAGCCGCCCCGGGCGGCGGTCAACCGCTCGATGGCCGTGCCGAGGGCGTCTCCCTCGGCGGCGTTGGCGGCGTCCTCGGCCTCATCCCAAGTCGATAGCGCGGCGCGGGCCGCCGCCACAAAGCTGGCTGCCTCAACAGCGCAGGGGGCGGCGGTCGGGGCGGCCACCGGCGCCGGCCCGGCGGCAGAGGGCACGCAGCCCACGGCCAACAGCCCCAGGAGCATGAACACCCCTCCCAGGCGCCCGATGCGGCCGGGGCGGGCCCGCGCCGTGCGGGTTCCCTTCGCCGTGGCGAGCGGGGTGACGTTCCTGGCTTGACGCAGGCAGGCGAGCATCGCGTTCCTTTCCGGTATCGCGGGGGGCGGTGGCGCGCCGCAACCCCTAGGGCCGACGGTCCGCGGCCCCCTCAGTATAGCCGGCACCCACCCCAGGCGCCACAGCCGGCCCTGCGCCGTACCAGCGCCGAGTACGCCGACGGACCCCCGGCACCCGGCCGCCTCCGCGGCCGCCGCTGCCAGGGGTCCCCAGTGCCAGGCCTACCGCACCTGGCCTACGATACCGTCACCGTCGGCGGATAGGCAAAGTCGCTGTAGCGGTCGCCGATCTGCGCCCGCGTGGCGTCGCCGTCGTGCACGATCACCCGGTAGCGCCAGGCCACGGTCTCGCCGGCCGCGATCTCCAGGTCCCAGCGGTTGTCGGCGATGCCGGTAAAGTCGTGCAGGCCCATCGGGTTGGCCGTCATCAGCCCATAGTTGCGCACGTGCCAGTGCGTCGGGAAGCGCGGGTTATCGATGTGGTCCAGGAAGGCCACCCCCACCGTGCGGCCGCCCGCCGGGCCCGAGTAGTCGCACCAGGGGGCGCGCTTGCCCCAGGCCTCCCCCTGCTGCACGCCGCCATGCCCGTTGACGAAGGTGCCGCCCGTGCCGTCCTCGAGGACGTCCATCGAGGTGGCCACCCGCACCGACAGCAGGCCGCCCTCTTTGGTGTCTCCCAGGGTCACCGGGCCGGCCGAGGCGTGCAGGGCGATCTCATAGTCCAGCACGCGCAGGTGCCCCGGCGTGGCGTAGAAGGTCAGGCGGCGCGTCTCGCTCATGTTCGGGGTGCGCTCGGCGTCGGTCCAGTCCAGCGTCTGGGTAAAGCCCCCCGCCACCGGCCCCGAATACACCCGGGTGAACTCCCGGTGCACCTGGTAGCCGTGGCCCGCTGCCTCTGACCAGTTGTCCACCCCGTTCACGTCGCCCTGGGCGGTATAGATCCCCTTGTGGTGTGGATGGTCGGTGGTCTCGCTGAGGAGTTCGGTCACCATCGGCCAGTTACGGGTGACGCCAACGCCCCCACCCGCCAGTACCGGGTACAGGTACGGGCGCACCACGTCCGGCCCAAAGTTGTAAGTGGTGAGGTGTTCGGCGCCGACATAGACGGCCAGCCTGCCGGAACCCTCGTCGCGCAGCTCCACCCCCGAGCCCACCAACGGCGCGCCCTCGGCGGCCAGGGTGTAGGCACGCGCCTGGCCGGCCGGCAGGTCCGCCACGATCCAGGCCACCCTGGCCGAGCCATCTTCCTCGCGCCAGGCCTGCACGGCCACCGGCAGGCGGGTGGCAGCGTCGCGCAGAGTCAGCGAGGCCAGGTCAACCCCGGCATCGAGGGGGACCTGTGCCGTCACCGGGCACCAGCGCCTGCGGTGAAAGCCCGCGTTCACGGTCAGCGTTGCCAGTTCCATCATGCCCCCTTGTCCTGTTCGGCGGACCGCAGGTTCGCGATGCTCGCGCTGGCGATCCGCTCGATCCCGTAGGAGGCGTCGAACGCCTCCACCGATAGCCAGCCGTCGAAACCTATCTCCCGGAGCGCCCCGAGGATCGGCCCCACGGGCACCGCGCCCATGCCGGGCCCCAGGCGGTTCGGGTCGTTGACGTGGACGTGCCGGATCAGCGGCGCCACGGCGCGGATCTGCTCCGGGATGGGGCGCGGATCAACGGCCATGGCCTTGACGTCCACCATCATCTGCAGGCCGGGCCGGTCGACCGTCCGCACCATGGTGGCCGCGGCGTCGACGTCGGTGATAAAGCAGCACTCGGGCCCTGGCAGCGCCTCCAGGCAGAAGAAGACCCCGCGCTCGGCAGCGCGCTCACCACAGCGGCGCAGCGCCTCAGCCGTCCAGCCCCAAGCCTCGGCCTCAGCCACGCCGGGGCCGGGGTTGCGCTGCGCCGGCGAACCAAAGACGAGCGCCTGCCCGCCCAAGTCGGCACAGAGGTCCACCTCGGCCAGCAGATAGTCGACGGTGCGGCGGCGCACCGCCGCGTCGGGGTCGTTGAGGCCCAGCCCCTCCGTCTGCGCCAGCAGCCAGTGCAGGCCGGCCACCCGCAGCCCGGCCGCTTCCACCGCCGCGCGGATCCCGCGGCGGTCGGCGGCCGTCAGGTCACCGACGTGCCGGCAGAGGGTGTAGGGGGCCAGCTCGATCCCCTGGTATCCCAGGGCGCCGGCAGTGGCGGCCACGCGCTCCAAGGACCAACCGTCAAACAGCTCGTTACAGATCGCGTAGCGCCAGGGCACTGCGGGCATCGCACTCTCCTTGGCTCACACTGGCCGCGGCAGGCGGCCGCTCCGCGCGCCGACGGCCCCGGCGAGCCCAGCCTGCCGGGCCGGGGTAAGGGTCCCCATACCGGCGATGGTAGCGGAGGCCCCGAGCCGTGTCAACAGCGGCGCCGCAACTACTGCTTGACGTCCCCCGCCCGCGGGGTATGCTGCGCTCGTCGCCGGTTCGTGCCAGTACCCTCAGGGAGGACGCTATGTATCCGTCGATCTTTACCGATGAGCTCAAGATGGATTTCGCCAAGGCCCTGCCGATCATCAAGTCGTGGGGGCTCGAGGCCGTCGACCTGCGCGGCCTCATCTTTGGCCGCGCCTTCGAGGACCTCTCGGCCGAGCAACTCGCCGAGGTCAAGCGCCTGCTGGATGCCCACGGCCTGCGCGTCGGCTGCCTGCAGTCATCCCTGGCCAAGGTGCACCTACCCGGCGCCGAGCGCCAGCGCGCCGAAGAGCGCAAGCTCGAGGGCGTCATCCGCGCCGCCGACGCGCTGGGCTGCCGCCTCGTGCGCGCCTTCCACTACTGGCAGCCCACCGGGGGCGAGGTCGGCCAGCTGGCCGTGCGGCCGGACCTCTTGCAGCAGGTGCTGACCATGTTCGCGCCCCTGGCCGAGCGCGCCCACCAGGCCGGCCTGCTGCTGGCCTTTGAGAACTGCGGCGTCTCTACAGCGGAGGTCAAGGCCGTCGTCGAGGCCCTGGGCGTCCACGAGTGGGGCCTGGCCTGGGACGTCTCCAACGAGTGGATGAGCCCGCTGCGCCAGGCCAATGAGACCGACTATATCGTCGACTGCGCCCGGCACGCCCGCTGTGTGCACGTCAAGGCGGTCCGCGCCGTCGCCGGCCTCGGTGAGGAGACCATCCCCTACGACCGCGTGCTGGCCACCTGCGCCGCCGCCGGGATGGAGGGCCCCGTCTCTGCCGAGACGCACAACCCCGACCCGACCGTGCCCGATGAGGTCATGTCTCGCCGCGTCGTCGAGGTCATCCAGCGGGCCTGGCCCACCGCCGCGCCGGCCAGCCTCTACGAGGCGGCCAAGCCCAAGCCGCGCGCTGCCGCCCGCCCCTGGCAGGATCAGCCGGTGGGCTTTGCCGTGGTCGGCCTCGGCATGGGGCACAACCGCGCCCGCCAGATCACTGAGACCCCCGGCGCCCGGCTGGTGGGCGTCTGCGACCTCCTCGAAGAGCGGGCCAGGCGCTCGGCGCAAGAGTTCGGCGTGCCCTACACCCTCGACGCCCGCCGCTGGCTGGATAACAAGGAGGTCGAGGTCGTCTACGTCATGACGCCCACCGGCCGCCATGCCGAAATCGCCAGAATGGCCCTGGAGGCGGGCAAGCACGTCATCACCACCAAGCCGATGGAGGCCTCCCTGGCCGCCTGCGACGAGATGATCCGCCTGGCCGAGAAGAAGGACCTGCTCCTGGCGGTGGACTTTGGCCGGCGCTTTGAGGAGGACCTGCACACCCTGCGCAACGCCGTGCGCAAGGGGCTGCTCGGGCGCCTCTTGGGCGGCGACGTCTCCGTCAAGATCCTGCGGCCG
>JAAZBY010000444.1 GCA_012513595.1 Chloroflexota bacterium | reverse complement strand
GACCGGGAGCAGAAAGGTATCGCCGGTGAGGTGCCCTTGTTGGGGCCCATGGCCGGCCACACGAAACGCCATTGTACCATTGACATAGTGCGCAGGCAAACCGACTCTGCGAGGTGGCCGCTTCTAGCGTCCGGCGCCTGGCACTGCCCTGTCAGATCCCCTCCGGACGCGCGCTGAGAATGTCGGCCGCCCACGGGCAGCCGGCGCCCACGGCCTGCGGGCAGACCTCCAGAGGGTGCGCCGGCACCAGCAGCCCCAGCGCCCGCAGACCTCGGTAGAGATGGCACAGTGGCAGGCCGACCACGTTGGTGTAGCATCCCTCCAGGCCTGCTACCGGCGCGAACGTCTCCGCCTGGATAGCGTAGGCGCCGGCCTTGTCCAGCGGGTCGCCGGTGGCGACGTAGGCGGCCAACGCCTCCTCCGAGTAGTTGGCCATGCGGACGGGCGTGCAGGCCAACTGCTGGCAGCGCACCCCGCTATCCTCCCGGACGATAGCCAGGCCGGTGTAGACGAGGTGCACGCGGTTGCGCAGCCTGCGGAGCATGCCCACGGCCTCGGCGGCGTCCTCCGGCTTGCCCAGGATGACGCCGTCCAGGACGACGATGGTGTCGGCGGCCAGCACCACGTCGTGTGGGCGCCACAGCGCAACGGCCAGGGCCTTCTCTAGGCTCAAGCGCAGGGCCAGGTCGGCGGGTTGCTCACCGGGGAGCTGCACCTCGGGCACGTCGGGCACCTCGATGGAATGGGGGAGGCCCAAGAGCCCCACAAGGTCCCGGCGGCGGGGTGAACCCGAGGCCAGGGTGATGGACGCCGTGGCCCCGGCAGGGCCGCGTCGAGCAGCGGAATTCTGGTTTCTATTTGACATCTTTCTCCTTGCCGGGCATTATAAAGAGCATGTGGTCGTGCCTCAAACGCCGGGCGGCGGGAGCATACGTCTCATCCCATAGGCAAAGCCCAGGGCGCGACCGCGGGACTAGGTGTGGACGGTGGTTGTGGCCGAGTCGGGGGGATCGGCAGAGGCAGCTCACCGGTGTCATGGGCGCGCACGCGAGGCCCGGCTCGCACTGTCTGCCCTATTGCTCTGGAGGGCGTCATGGATCCCAAGGCCAGGCTCCTGATCATCGACGACGACACCACCCTCGTAGCCGCACTGGAAATGTACCTGTCGCGGGAAGGTTACCAGGTGCACCTGGCGGGGAACGGTTCCGAGGGGCTCAAGAGCTTTTACGCGCTCCGCCCTGACCTCGTGATCCTGGACGTCATGATGCCGCAGATGGACGGCTGGGAGACCTGTCGTCGCATCCGTGAGCTCTCTACCGTGCCGATCATCATGTTGACGGCCAAGGGGCTAGAGACGGACCGCGTGATGGGCCTCAAGCTGGGGGCGGATGACTATGTCCCCAAGCCGTTCAGCCTGAAGGAACTGGTGGCGCGCATCGAGGCCATCCTGCGGCGTACGCGCCGGTCAGAGAGCACCAGCAAGCCGGGCGTCCTCTATGTGTCCGACGACCTGGTCATCGACTCCGAACGATGGGAGGTTCTGCGCCACGGAGAGCCGGTCGACCTCACCTCGACCGAGCTGCGCCTCCTCTTTTACCTGGCAGAACACGCCGGGCACGTGCTCTCGCACCGGCAGCTCCTCGAACAGGTCTGGGGGCCCGAGTACGTCGACAACGTGGACTATACCAAGCTGTACGTGTGGAGGCTGCGTCAGAAGATCGAGGACGATCCCTCCTCGCCGCGCTATATCCTCACTGAGCGTGGCATCGGCTATCGCATGGCCAGGCCCACCTAGCCCGCGACCAGCCAACCCCAGGGCGCGCAGGGCCGCAGTATCTTGACAGCGCGCTGACCCTATAGGATACTCCCTGATACCCGCCCGGAGCCTGTGCCGATGAAAGCTGAGATTCCGCTCCTCCAAGCACACCGCCTGCTCGCGCCGCGCCCCGTATGCTTCCTGACCGTGCGCTACCGGGGGCGCGACAACGTGACGCCTGTGGCCTGGGTCTCACCGATCAGCCTGGAACCTCCCATGATCGGGGTGGCGATCCATCCGTCGCGCTACTCCCATGGCCTGCTGATGCGCAGTGAGGAGTTTGTGCTGAATATCCCCGGCCCGGCCCTCCTGGAGCAGGTGCTCGCCTGCGGGAGCGTTTCCGGGAGTGATGTCGACAAAGTGGCCACCTATGGCCTCCGCTGCGAGGACGGCCAACGCGTGAGCGCGCTTTGGCTCAGCGATTGCCTGGCCCATCTCGAATGCGCGGTGGTGACCGTCCTCAGCCCCGGCGATCACTCGCTGTTCATGGCGCGGGTGGTGGGCGCCTGGGCGGAGGAGGACGCCTTTTCCACCCTGTGGCGGCCAGGCGCGGATGACGAACTGAAACCTCTGGTTCATCTGGGCGGCACCACCTTCGGACAGCTGGGCCGCACCGTGACGCCGCGCACTGAGGATTAGGCACCACTCGACCTGGCCGACCACCGTTGCCTAGCAGACTGGGAGCGAACTTGCCGCACGCATCTGACAGCGATTTTCGCGTAACGACTACCAGCCCCGCACAGACGATGCAGATTGGCGAGCGGCTGGGGCACCTTCTTACGACCGGGGGCGTCATCTGTTTGCGGGGTAACCTCGGCTCCGGGAAGACCTGCCTGACCCAGGGGATCGGCCGCGGCCTGGGAGTGTACGGGGTGATCCATAGTCCCACGTTCGTCTTTGTGAACGAGCACCCCAACCTCTCCTCCGGCCCCTGACTCTATCACGTGGACCTGTACCGTGTGCACGACGAGGCCGACGTTCTGGCCCTCGGGCTCGAGGACTATATGTATGGGGATGGGGTCACGGTCATCGAGTGGGCAGAGCGCGCGGAGGGCCTCCTCCCGGCGGACTGCCTGTGGGTGGCCCTGGGCTACCTCGACGAGCACACGCGGTGGCTGGCCTTTCACCCCCGTGGAAAGGCCTACGTGGACCTGGCCGTGCGGCTGCGGCGAGAGTTGGCCTCAGCCGACCTGGAAGTTGTCGACGAGACGGATACGGAGTCATGATGCTCCTGGCCATTGACACTGCCACGCGCCATGCCAGCATCGCGCTATACGATGAGCGCGGCATCGCCGCGGAGCACTCTTGGTCGTCGCGGAACCGCCACTCGACGGAGCTCACGCCGGCCATCGCCGCCATGCTGGCGCAGCAGGAACGCACGGCCGAGGCGTTGACGGGCGTGGCCGTCACCGGCGGGCCCGGCTCTTTCACGGGCCTGCGCATCGGCATGAGCGTAGCCAAGGGGCTGGCCCTGGGGCTGGGCATTCCAATCCTGGCGATCCCCACCCTTGACGTGGTCGCCTACGCCGCCGGAGACCCCGGCATGCCCGTCGTGGCCGTGCTGGAGGCAGGCCGCGGGCGCCTGTGCGTGAACACCTACCAGTTCGTCGAGGGCCTGCCCGAGGCCCAGGGAGAGGTCGCCATCGTGTCCGAGGCCCGCTGGGTGCCTGACGTGGACGGACCGTTCCTCTTGACCGGCGAGGTCAACGCCAGCCTCGCAGAGCTCCTGCTGGAAGCGCCTGGCGGAGAGCGCGTTCTGGTCTCTACGCCGGCCGGATGCCTGCGCAGGGCCGGCTACCTTGCCGAGCTCGCCTGGGAGCGGCTGCAGCAAGGCAGCGCGGACGACCTGGACGCGCTGAGCCCCACCTACGCACACTATCCCGCCTCGGGCAACGGGGCCTGAGCACGCCGATGAACCTCGAGGGGTTGCCCTACCGCTTGGAACCGATGACCATGGCCCACGTGCCGACGGTGGCCGCCATCGAGACGGCGGTGTTCAGCCGCCCCTGGTCACTGGCCAACTTTGTGCACGAGGTGACCGACAACCTGTACTCCGAGTACCTGGTGCTGCGCTATACCCCCTGGGTGGAGCAGGACGAGGACAAGCGTCGCGGCTCTGCGTTCCTGCAGAACCTGTTCCGCAAAGAGAAAGAGGACCGTTCCATCCTGGGGTACGGCGGCCTCTGGCTGATGGTCGATGAGGCGCACATCTCCACGCTGGCGGTGCGCCCCGCTTGGCGTGGGCGCGGCCTCGGTGAGGTGTTGCTGGCGGCGCTCATCGCCAGGGGGATGGCCCGTCAGGCGGCGTACGCCACGCTCGAGGTGCGCCGCACCAACCTGGTGGCCCAGAACCTGTACCGCAAGTACGGGTTTGAGTACGTCGGCCTGCGCAGGGGATACTATCTCGACAACAACGAGGACGCCCTGATCATGACCACGGCGCCCCTGGCCTCCGAGGAGTACGCGGCCGCGTTCGCGCGCCTGGGGGCGAGCCTGCGCGAGCGCCTCGAGCGTGCCGGCACCACCCCGCCCGCCGCGGCAGCGAGCGTTTCAGCATGAGCGCGCCAGGGAACCCCCACGGAGGGCGCCGCCCGCTGCTCCTGGTGAGCAACGATGACGGCGTCTTTGCGCCCAGCCTGCCCGCCCTGCGAGCCGCCCTCGAACCGGTCGGCGAGGTGGCTATCGTGGCCCCGGAGCACAACTGGTCGGCCGCCGGCCACACGAAGACGCTGCACAAGCCTTTGCGCGTCAACGAGGTCCTGCTGGCCGACGGCCATACCGCCCTGGCCGCCAGCGGGTCGCCGTCCGACTGCGTGGCCCTGGCCATGCTGGGCATCGTCGAGCGCCGCCCCGACCTGGTCATCTCGGGGATCAACCGGGGCGCCAACGTGGGCTATGACCTGACCTACTCGGGCACCGTGGCGGCGGCCATGGAGGCGGTGATCTGGGGGGTTGCGGCCATCGCTATCTCCCTGGCCGCCTACGAGCCCGAAACGTACGAGGTAGCGGCGCGCTTTGCCGCGTTCCTTGCCGAGCGGCTCCTGCGGGAGGAGCGGCCTTACCCGCTGCTCCTGAACGTCAACGTGCCGGCCGCGGAGGAGATCCGCGAAGTGCGGGTGACGCGCCTGGGCCAGCGCATCTATCGCGACGCCCTGGTGAAGCGACTCGATCCGCGCGGGCGCCCGTATTATTGGATTGGTGGCGAGCCCCCCTCGGGCCACCCCGAGCCGGGCACTGATATCGGCGCCCTGGCTGACGGATGCATCTCGGTCACTCCGGTGCGGCTGGACATGACCGATCACGACCAGGTGGCCCGGCTCGCCTCGTGGGACTGGCAGGGTGCGCTGCCCTAGGGCGCGGCGCCCTGCGCGGCGTGTCGTAACCCCAACCGGGATGGAGTGTTTTCAGAGCAGTGGGCACCATTGCGGGCCGCCGGCCCTGTCGTGCTGAGCCCTCACCTAATGGGAGGACCTATGTCCACAATCGCCATCGTCACCGACAGCACCGCGAGCCTGTCCGACGCCTATGTCCAGGACAACGGTATCCTGGTGGCGCCCCTCTATCTGCGCATTGACGGGGAGAACTACCGGGACGGGGTGGACATCACCTCCTCGGCGTTTTACGAGCGGCTGCCGCGCTGCACCGTCCTGCCCACCACCTCACAGCCCTCCGTGGGGGACTTGGCGGCGGTCTACCGCCAAGCCGTGGAGAGGGGCGCTGAGGGCATCGTCTCGATCCACCTCTCCTCCGGGATCAGCGGCACCGTCAACTCGGCCCGCCTGGCCGCGGAGCAAGTGCCCGAGGTGCCCGTCGCCGTGATCGACACGCGCAACGCGTCGGCGGCCGTCCAGGTCACCGTCGAGGCGGCCGTTCACGCCGTTCGGCAGGGCGCCAACCTGGCCGAGGCCCGCGTCGCCGCCGAGGAGGCCGTGGCGCGCCAGAGGACCGTGTTCACCGTCGACACCCTCGAGTACCTGTACAAGGGCGGGCGCATCGGCGGCGCGACGGCCTTCTTCGGTTCGCTCCTCCAGTTTAAGCCGCTGCTCTACTTTAACGAGGGCCGCATCGACGCGTTGGAGCGCGTGCGGCGCTCCGCGCGCGCCATGAGCCGCATGGTGGAGGTCATGGAGGGCTGGCTGCCGGAGGGAGAGCCGGTCAAGGCGGTCCTGATGGAGGCGGCCTGCGTCGAGCGCGCCGAGGCGCTGACGGAGTTGCTCCGCCAGAGCCGCGTGCACATGGTCGAGAGCCAGATCGTGCCGCTGTCTCCCGTGATCGGCGCCCACGTCGGCAACGGCACCCTGGGCCTCTGCTGCATCCCGATGTCGTTGCTAGAGGAAAGCACTCAGTAGTCGCAGAGACGGCAGGCCAAGCGAACGCACCGTGGCGCCAGAGGGTTGGGCGCCACGGTGTGTTTTTGGTGCCGTGCTTGGTTTGGCCGGCGCCGGCCTGCCTAAGCGCGGCGCACCGTGATGTGCGCGTCGGCGGGGAGGGCCAGCCCGGCGGCCACCTCGATCCCCTTTAGCATGGCCGCAGGCACCGGACACGCGATGTGTAGGCGGCTCTCGCCCGCCGCACGGTAGACGGACGTCTCGGGCAGCGGCTTGCCCATCTCGCTCAGGATGGCCACGCGGTCCAGCCTCTTGGCCAGCTCCTGGACGCGCGGGCAGTCGCTCTCCACGCACACCGTCACCGCATAGGTCTCATCCGCCTCGCACGCGATGCGCGCGCTGAACCCGCATACCCCCGCAGCCACCTCAACGATCGCCATGTGTGCTCCTTTCAGGCCATGCCGCGCAGCGTAGCAGGCCGGCACGGGACGGTCAAGGGTGCCGGCCGCATCGGGGGGCCACACTTGCGCGATGCCGCCCGAACCCTTATGATGGCCACGCAGCATCACCCCACACACGTGTGTGCAGACAGGCCGACGGCGCCGTCGGCGGAGGAATGGCATGAACTCTCGTGAGATCGTCCTGAGGACGCTCGACTACACCGGCCCCGAGCGGGTAGCCGCCTCATTCCCGGAACCCTACTGGCGCGACGTGCGCAGCACCCACTACAGCCTGGCGGGTTTCCGTCCCGAATGGCAGGAGGTGCGGCCGGGCCGCCAGGAATACGTTGACGAGTGGGGCAACACTTGGGCCCGCGTCGACAAGACCAGCAAGGGCGAGGTCTCTCGCGGCGTCCTCGAGGACTGGGGGCAGATGGACCGCCTCGTGCTGCCCGACCTGGCCAACCCGGACAACTTTCACGGCGTGCGTGCCTTTGTGAACGACGTGGATGGCAAGTACTTTGTCATCGGGGGGCTGCCCGGCTTCCCCTTCAACATCGCCCGCAAGATGCGCCGCCTGGACCACTTTCTTATGGACATCCTGCTGGAGCCGGAGAAGGTTGCCGAGCTGCTGCGGCGCGTCGAGGACCTGCTGGCCGACACGCTCGTCCAGTACGCCTCCACCGGCATCGATGCGGTGATGTTCCCGGAAGACTGGGGCACCCAAGAGAGCCTGATGATCTCCCCGGCAACTTGGCGGGAGGTGTTCAAGCCCGGCTTTGCGCGCCTGTGCGACGTGGCCCACAACCACGGCCTCAAGGTCTTTATGCACTCCTGCGGCAAGATCACGGCCATCATCCCCGACCTCATCGAGGCGGGCATCGACCTCCTGCAGTTCGACCAGCCCCGCCTCCACGGCATCGAGACGCTAGGCCAGTTCCACGGGCAGATCACCTTCTGGTGCCCGGTGGACATCCAGAAAACCCTGCAAAGCCGTGACGAGGAGCTGATCCGCGCCGACGCCAAGGCCATGATCCAGGCGCTGGGCGGCCCCGAGGGGGGCTTTGTGGCCGGCTACTATGGGGACAACGCCTCTATCGGCCTGGACCTGCACTGGCAGGACGTGGCCTGCAAGGCGTTCATGGAATACGGAGACTACCGCAAGCGGTAGGCCCGGGCTCTGACGAGCCGACCGCGTGGCAGGGCGCTGCCCACGGGCAGCCCGGGGAGACCCGCCATGTCATGGCGCGCGGCACTGAACGGAGGCTCGTTGACCTGGCTCCTGGAAGAGGGCGAGCCGGCCGTGCGCCGGCTCGCCCTTCGCGATCTGGTGGGCCTGCCCGAGGGGGCCCCTGAAGTCTGCGCGGCCCTGGGCGCCGCCCATCGGCAGGGCCCCATCCCGGCCATCCTGGCCCAGATGCACCCGGACGGTTACTGGGTGGAGCCGGGGGCCGGCTACCTGCCCAAGTACCGCAGCATCGTCTGGTCGCTGAGCATGCTGGCCCAGCTGGGCGGCTCCGCCGCCGCCGACGCGCGCATCGCCCGGGCCTGTGCCTACCTGCTCGACCATGCCCTCACGCCGCTAGAGCAGTTCAGTGCCGGCGGACCCCAGGCCCCCTCGGGCACGATCGACTGCCTGCAGGGGAACCTCTGCACGGCACTTATCGACCTGGGCCATGCCGATGCCCGCCTGGAAGGCGCCATGGACTACTTGGCCCGCAGCGTCACGGGCGAGGGGATCGCCCCGTTGGAGGACAAGGCCGCGCCGCTGCGTTACTATGCCGGCAAGTGCGGGCCGCTCTTTGCCTGCGGGGCCAACGGATCCCTGGCCTGCGCCTGGGGCGCTGCCAAGGTGATGCTGGCCCTGGCCAAGTGGCCCGCCGAGCGGCGCAGCCCGCGCATCGAGCGCGCTATCCACGCTGGCGTGGGCTTTCTCTTCGGCGTGGACCCCGCCACCGCTCTCTACCCGAGCGGGATGACCGGCAAACCCTCCGGCAACTGGTGGAAGTTCGGCTTCCCCGTCTTTTACATCACCGACGTCCTGCAGATCGCCGAGGCGCTGACGCTGCTCGGCTACGGGCGCGACCCGCGCCTGGCCAACACCGTGCGCCTGATCCTCGACAAACAGGACCCCCAGGGGCGCTGGGCGCTAGAGTACGACTATGCCGGCAAGACCTGGGTGAACATGGGCGCCAAGAAGGCCCCCAACAAGTGGGTCACGCTGCGGGCCCTGCGCGTGCTGCGGGCCGCCCTGGGCGACTAGGCCAGCCACGTCGCCCCGGCGCTGAACGGACCCTGGCGGCCCGACGCAGGAGCCCCCGACGGATAGGGACCCCGTCGGGGGCTCTCTCTAGGGGCGGGTTACTTGCCGGCCCAGCGCTCTCGCAAAAAGTGGGCGGCCATCTTGGGGCGGCGGTCCCGGGTCAGGACGCCCTTTTGGTTCAGGCCGTTGGCCCGTATGAGCCCCTGTGCCGTCCTGAAATCGGCCATGTTCCAGACGTGCAACCCGACGATCCAGGGGCGCTCGGCGGCCAGGTCCAGGTAGCGGCGCAGCATGTCGACCTGGTACTCCTCGCTCCACATCACCGGCGGGTCGCTGTGAAAGCCGGCGGTGGTGTCGGCGCCGAACTCGGT
>JAAZBY010000443.1 GCA_012513595.1 Chloroflexota bacterium | reverse complement strand
TCGTAGCGCCAGATGTCCACGCCGCCCGAGAGGATGGTGCAGATGACGGCGTCGGCGCCCTTGAGGGCTTCTGCGCGGTCCTGGGTGGCGATGACCTTGGCCGGATAGTTGCCCTCGCGGACGATGCGATCGACGGCGCGCTTGATGTAGGCGAGGCGTTCCGCGTCGATGTCCATGAGGGCGATGGTAGCATCGGTGAGGAGGGGGAAGGTCAGCATGTCGCTCACCAGCTTGCGGGTGAAGCCGAAACTGCCCGCACCGATAAACGCGATCTTGGCCATGGCGTCAGTACCTCCGAGGGTTCATGCTACAATAGACCCAGCGAAGGATACACGAATGGCAGGCGGCACGCCAGCGCCAGAGGCCCAACGTTTTGTGCGCGCCGGGGCGCGCTGGTATAATCCGCAGGAGAGACGCGCCCCAGTAGCTCAGGTGGATAGAGCAACTGCCTTCTAAGCAGTCGGCCCCGGGTTCGAGTCCTGGCTGGGGCGCCAGGCACAGTCCCCTTGTGGCTCCTGACGTGCACCCCCCTGCCCCCAGACCGCACCCTCTGGAGCCCGCTGACCATCCCTGGCGCTGACGGCGCGGCTCCCACCCCACGCACCCGCGGCGCGGCGCCGGGGTTCTAGCAGATGGTGGCAGCGCTCGTGCGGAAGGAGGGCCGACCTCATGTGGCCGACAACGCTTGCGGTGCTCCTGGGGTCCTATCTGCTCGGTTCGCTGCCCTCCGCCTACCTTGTAACCCGGTGGTGGACGGGCCGCGACATCCGCGTCGCGGGCAACGGCAACATGGGCGCCCGCAACACCATCGCCGTTGCCGGCCTCGTCCCGGGCTTGATCACCATGTGCCTCGACGTTGGCAAGGGGATGGCGGCCTGCTGGGCGGTGCAGCGCTGGAGCCCTGCGCAGCACAACACCTTCCTGGCGGGCTTTGGCGTGGTGGCCGGGCACTGCTTCCCGGTGTGGCTGGGATGGCGCGGCGGGGTGGGGCAGGCCGCGGCCAGCGGCTACCTGGCGGCCATGTGGCCCCAGGCCGCCGCCGTGGGCCTCCTGGCGTTCCTGCTGGCCCGCCTGATCCTGCCGTGGCACGATGCCGCCTACGGGCTGGCCGCAGCGACGTTCTTTGGGCTGGTGATCGGGGGCGGGGCGTCTCTGGACCGGGCTGCTTTCATTGTGCTCTTGCTGCTCAGCACAGCGGCCAAACAGGCCATTGACGCGCCGCGCCAGCATGCCCTGCTCAAGCAGAACGCTGGCAGCGAAAAGCAGCGGGGCAGCCACGCCACGTGAAGCCTCGCCCACGGAGCCCTTTCGGGCCGAGCGGTGCGCCCTACGACGCCGGGGCGCCTCTTCACGGTACGCTCGGGCAGGGGCGCGGCCCCCATCTCGCTGAAACCGTTGACAGGGCGACTCTGCCCTGCTAAGGTGAACGTAGAAGCGCGTTGGCAGGCACGGTGACCGCGCCACGCGCTGCGGGGAGTCTGGCGCTGGGGCACCGCGGGCAACAGGAAACTCGGCGCTCTCCATGGCGATATCTGGGTGCCGCCCCCCGGTGCTCAGGAACCCCGCGTGCGGCCATGCCGCCCAGTGTTGTGCACTGATAGTGGCTGTGGTGGTGGTCGATTGCAGCGGTCCCACGGGAAGCCGGGCCGCAGCGGAGCGGCCCACGCGTAGAAGGAGCGGACCATGGCAACAGCGCATGAACCCCCTGTACCCTCGGTCAAGTCGCCGGAAGAAGCCTGGGAAAAGATCCTGCTGCCGTTGATCGAGGACGCCAAGAGGCGCGGACGGGAACGCTACGGAGATGAGTGGGCCTACAGGCATACCGGTGAGGATACCTGTGAGTACCGCGCCTGGCACGGGCTGCAGGTACACGCCAACGCGCGCCTTGCCCAGGTGCCGGAGCTGATCGAACGCGGCCAGTTTCAGCTCGCCTACACCCTTTTGGCCTCCACTGCCTACCACTTTGCCGTGATCGTCGCTCAGGTCGAGCAGCTCCGCAAGGCTTAGTGGCCTGATTTTCCCCGGGGCACGCGCCCCGCGTGCCCCGGATCGCCCCGATCCGTGACGCCTGGCCGAGCAGCCAGCTGCTGGGCCAGGATCGATCCCTCCGCAGCGATGGCCATAGATGCTCCTGGCAGCCGGCCCTTGGCGCCCGGGGAGGCGTTCCGTTCCAGCGACCCAGCGCCGAGATCGCCGGTGTGAACAGCAGGGATGAGGTGGAGACGCCGTGAGACGCCTCAAGGCGTGGTGGGTGTTGCTCGCCCTCTTTGTCGTGGCGAACGTGTGGCTCCTGTGGCCCAAGGGCGCCCCGGGGACGGACATTCCCTACAGCGTGTTCGTCGCGCAGGTGCGCGCAGGCAACGTGGACGCGGTGCGCATCAGTGGCGAGCACATCTCCGGGACGCTGGTTCACGCCGCGACGGTTGCCGATCTGCTGGGCCAACAGGCCGGCTCTTCCGGAGGGTCGCGTAGCGGAGTGACCGCCAGGTTCCACACCGTCTATCCGGCCGTGGTCGGTGACGTGGACCTGATGGCCCTGCTCGACCGGCACGACGTCCGCGTCGAGGTCAGCGCTCCCTCCAGCCCCTGGTTGGGGTTGCTGCTCATCAACGCGATCCCGATGGCGCTCTTGGCCTACAGCCTGCTGCGGGCGCGGGGCGGGGGAGTGGGAGTCAAGGGACAGGACAAGATCCTCAACTTCGGGCGCAGTACCGCCCGCCGGCAGGCCGGCACCCATGGGAAGGTGACCTTTGACGACGTCGCCGGGGCCGACGAGGCCAAGCGCGATCTGCAGGAGGTGGCCGACTTTTTGCGCTTTCCGCGGCGCTACTATGACATGGGCGCGCGCATCCCGCGCGGGGTGCTGCTGGTAGGCCCTCCCGGCACGGGCAAGACACTCCTGGCCCGGGCCGTCTCGGGCGAGGCCGGGGTCCCCTTCTTCCACATCAACGCCACCGAGTTCGTCGAGATCTTTGTGGGCGTGGGCGCCAGCCGTGTGCGGGATCTGTTTGACCAGGCCAAGCACGCCGCCCCCTCGATCGTGTTTATTGACGAGCTGGACGCCGTCGGCCGCCGGCGTGAGGGCGGCCTGGGCAACGTCAGCCATGAGCGCGAGCAGACGCTCAACCAACTCCTGGTCGAGATGGACGGCTTTGAGGACCGGCACGAGGTGATCGTCATGGCCGCCACCAACCGGCCAGACGTGCTCGACCCGGCCCTGCTGCGTCCCGGCCGGTTTGACCGGCAGGTGGCCGTGGGCCTCCCGGACCGTGCTGGGCGGGAGGCCATCCTGCGCGTGCACACGCAGAGGCTGCCGCTATCGCCCGACGTGGGCCTTGACATGCTGGCGCGCAGCACCACCGGTTTTAGCGGCGCCGACCTGGCCAACCTGGCCAACGAGGCGGCGCTCACGGCAGTGCGCAACGCGCACAGCATGGTCATGCCCGAGGACTTTGGCGCGGCCATCGACAAGATCGTCCTCGGGGGCGAGCGGCCCCTCATCCTCAACGATGAGGACCGCCGCATCGTCGCTTACCACGAGGCGGGCCACGCCCTGGTCGCCTGGCTGATGCCCAGCGCCGACCCGGTACAGAAGGTGACCATCATCCCGCGCGGGCGTTCCCTGGGTGCCACGCAGCAGCTCCCCGGAGAGGACAAGTACAACTACACACGGACCTACCTGCTGGCGCGGCTCTCCGTCATGCTCGGGGGGCGCGCCGCAGAGGAGATCGCCCTTGGCGAGGTCACCACCGGGGCCGAGCAGGACCTGATGCAGGCCTCACGCCTGCTGCGCCGCATGATCACCCAGTGGGGCATGGGGGACCTGGGCCTGGCCGCCTTTGAGGCGGGGGAAGATGACCCCTACCTCGGCGCGGACCTATCCATGGGCAGGAGCCTGAGCGAGGCGACCTCTGCCAGGGTGGAGCAGAACGTCGAGAAGGTGCTCGGCGAACGCTACGACAGCGTCTGCGAGCTCCTGACGACCGAAAAGGCGCGGCTGGAGACCCTTGCCGACGCCCTGCTCCGCGAAGAGACGATCGAGCACCACCACCTCGTCGAGATCCTTGGCCCCCCTGCCCATGAGCACCAGCCGCCGGAGGGCACAGCGCCAGAGCGCGCCATGGCCCGGAACTCCTAGCCGGCGTGGCGCGCGCCCCGGCGCCTCCCGAGGGCGTGCCCGATGGGGCGGCTCAGTCTGGGTTGCCAAAGTAGGCCGGGCTGGGGTCCTCCGGCTGGCGGCCGACGGGGCGCAGCTGGCCAAGGCCCGTCACCTGCTGGCTGAGGCCGTCGACCTCCGGGCGCACGTAGCGCGCGAACCACTCCGCCAAGCGCCGCCGCAGCGCCTCGACCTGACCGGCCTGGGACGGGTCCCCGATCAGGTTGCGCCGCTCGTCCGGGTCGTTGGCCACGTCCCACAGCTCGTGGGGGCCGTCCGGATGGCGGTGCACGTACTTCCAGCGCTCGGTGCGGATCATGCGGGTGCTGCCGTACTCGTCATAGATGACGACGTCCTGGCGCGGCGCGGCGGCGGCGCCCAGCAGGGCTCCCGCGAAGCTCTGCCCGACGAGGTCCACTCCGCCAGGCAGGGGCAGCCCCAGGTACTCGAGAAGCGTGGGCATCAGGTCGTACGCAGAGACCATGGCCGGCTGCACGCTCCCCGCGGGGATGCGGCCGGGATGGCGGAAGAGCGCCGGCACCCGGATCGAGTTCTCGTACATGTTGCGAGGGTTGGTGCCGTTGCCCTTGCCCCAGAAGCCGTGCTGCCCGCAGCTAAAGCCGTTGTCACTCAGGAACACCACCAGGGTGTCGCCGCTCAGGCCGAGGTCGTCGAGGCGCTCCAGGAGGCGCCCGACGTTTTGGTCCATGGCCGTTACTGCGGCATAGTACCCCTTGAGCATCTCCCGGTTGCCGAGGCAACTGGTGGTGAGGGAGAGCGCCCAGGGATGCCGTGGCTCCTGCGGGCATGAGACGAAGGGGCAGTCGTCGTACGAGTCGACGATATCCTGCGGATGGCCCGTCCAGGGGCTGTGCGGCGCCGTATAATGGACGCTGAGGTAGAAGGGGGCCTCATCACGGGCGTGCGCCTCGAGGAAGGCGAGCGCATCGTCGGTGATCCGGTCGGTGACGTACCCGGGCTCATCGATCAACTCCCCGTTGCGGACCATGGGCGCGTCGTTGTAGCGCCCGCCGCCCGACTGGTGCACGTACCAGTGGCTGAAGCCGTGTTGCTGTAGCTGGCTGGCGCCCAGGTGCCACTTGCCACTGAGGCCGCACGTCCAGCCGTGCGCGGCCATGACGTCGGTGTAGCAGACCTCGTCCCGGAGGTACTCGGCGGCGTCGGGGCCGACGTTGCCGCCGCGCAGCCAGTCGTGGACGCCGTGCTGCGAGGGAATCCGTCCCGTCAGCAGCGTGGCCCGGCTTGGCGAGCAGACCGGCGTGGCCACGAAAAAGCGCGCAAAGCGCATCCCTTCGCGGGCCAGCCGATCGAGGTTGGGCGTGCGAATATCCGGATTTCCGTAGCAACCAGCGGCCCAGACGCCCTGATCATCGGTCAGGATCAGGAGGACGTTGGTCCTGGGCGTACGGGTGCCGGTTGCGCTCGGATCGTCTGTCATGGTGATCTCCCCTGGGCTGTTGGTCGTCTCGGCGGGGATGGTACCGCGTGGGGCCCTGCCAAGCAAGGTCCCCTGACTGCGCAGACCATGCTGCGGCCAATAGCGTAGCCATAGTGAGAGAGAGGCGATGAGACTGCCACCAACCGTGTGCGCCCAGTTCCTGCGGCGAGACAACCGCTACCGCGTGACCTGCCTGCTCGACGGGCAGGAGGTTGCCGCGCACCTGAGTGACCCGGGCCGGCTCCGCGAGCTGCTCACGCCCGGGCGTCCCCTCTGGCTGGCCCCGCGGGACGGGGCAGCCCGCAAGACCGCCTATGACGTGCTGCTCGTCGACAAAGACGGCGTGCTAGTAAGCGTAATGCCCCGGCTGGCCAACGACGTGCTCGAGGAGGCGCTGGCCCATGGCTGGCTGATGGGGCCGCGCTATCCCGAGCGGCGCCGTGAGGTGCGCCTGGGCGCCAGCCGCATTGACCTGCTGCTGAGCGGCCCCTCGGGCAGATGCTGGGTCGAGGCCAAGTCGTGCAGCCTGGTCGAGGGGCGGCTGGCCCTTTTCCCCGATGCCCCCACGGTGCGAGGCCGCCGCCACGTGATGGAGCTCGCCGAGGCCGTCGACCAGGGGGACGCGGCCGCCCTGGTCTTTGTCATCCAGAGGGGCGACGCCGACCGCCTGGCGCCGCACCGGGAGATGGACCCCGGCTTTGCCCAGGCCCTGGCCGAGGCCCAGGCACGGGGAGTGGGCGTGCACGCCCTGGCGTGCGACGTCTCGCGAGGGGAGATCCGTGTGTCTCGCGAGGTGCCTGTGGTCGTCTAGCGGCGGGGGGCTTTTCGCCCGCGGCGGTCCGTCCGAGTACCATGATCGGAGAGACCGGCTCGACCGATGCTGACTGTCGTACATTGTACGGAGGTTTCCCGTGTCTGAGAAGCTAGTTGATATCGTCCGCAGCCACGACCATCCCATGGTGATCCCCCTGATGGGGTTCCCGGGAACGCAGCTGAACGGCACCACCCTCAAGCAGAACACCTTCAACTGGGGCACCCAGTTCTCCACCGTCTTTGCCCTGCAGCAGCGCTTCCACCCCGATGCGATGTTCTTCTTTATGGATCTGTCGGTAGAAGCCAGCGCTTTGGGGTTGCCGGTGCGCTTCCCGCTGGACCAGTCTCCCTCGGTGGAGGAACACCTGGTCAAGACGGCCAAGGACCTCGAGTCGTTTGCGCTGGTCGACATCCTGGCCGACGGCCGAGTGATGGTCTATGTGGAGACCATGCGTCTGATGGCGCGCTACATCGATGGCCTCAACGGCGCCTACGTGATCGGTCCGTTGTCGCTGGCCGGCCTGCTGATGGGCGCCACGGAGGCGGCCATGGCCACCATGACCGAGCCCGCACTCCTCCATCAGGTGCTACGGTTCTGCTCTGGGGTGATCTCGCGGTATGCGCGGGCCCTGGAGCGTGCCGGCGCCGACATGGTCGTCATCCTGGAGCCCTCGGCCAGCTTTCTGTCTCCGCGGCAGTTCCGCGAGTTCGCCGGGCGGTACCTGCAGGAGATCATCGGGACGCTGACTACCGTGCCGATCCTGCACATCTGCGGGCAGACGACCCCGCTCCTCGAGGCCATGGTGGAGACGGGTGCCCACGGCCTCAGCCTGGACGCGATGGTCAGCCTGCCGGAGGCCGCCAGGCGCCTGCCCAGCGACCTGGTGCTGATTGGCAACCTCGACACCATCGAGGTGATGAACCAGTCGACCCCCAATCAGGTCTACCGGGCGGCCACCGACCTGATCACGGCCATGTCCCCATACCCCAACTTTGTGCTGAGCACGGCCTGCGACCTGCCCGCGGAGACGCCGCTGGAGAACATCCATGCCATGATGGATGCCGCGCGCGGGTGGCCCGCCGGGACGTCGTGCCGCACGGCCGGGGAGTGATTGCCGCGTGACCCTCCGTCGGCTACAATGCCCCCCTACGGAGGGACAGTGGGCAAGAGGACGACGGGCATCCTGGGAGAGAACCTGGCCTGCCAGGCGCTGGCGGAGCGAGGCTACCTCATCGTCGAACGCAACTGGCGCTCGCAGCGTGGTGAGGTGGACATCGTGGCCCGCGACGGCGACTGCTGGGTCTTTGCCGAGGTCAAGACCCGGCGCGGGCGCTGGGTTGAGAACCCGGAAGAGGCGGTCTCTGCCCAGAAGGTGGCGCGCCTGGCAGATCTGGCCGCCACCTATCTGTGTGACCATGGCCTCGCCGACGTAGATTGGCGCATCGACCTGGTCTCGATCGAGCTCGGCCAAGATGGGCACCTTCGCACGCTGCACCTGGCCAAGGCCGTGGTGGCCGAGCGATGAGCGAGCACACTCGGCCACCATCCGCACGGGGCCGCGTGCATGTGGTGGCCATCGTTGGGCCCACCGCCGTCGGCAAGACCGCGCTGAGCCTGCGGCTGGCCCAGGCGTTGGGCGGGGAGATCGTCTCGGCGGACTCGCGCCAGATCTACCGCTACATGGACATCGGTACCGCCAAGGCCACGGCCGCAGAACGCGCAGCGGTGCCGCACCACCTCATCGACGTCGTCCCGCCGGACGAGCGCCTGACCCTGGCGAACTACCAGGCGCTGGCCACGCAGGCCATCGAGGACATCTGGGCCCGGGGCAGGCTGCCCATGCTGGTGGGCGGCACGGGCCTCTATGTGCGCGCGCTCCTGGAGGGGTGGACGATCCCGGAGGTGCCCCCCAAGCCTCTCCTGCGCGCCCGCCTGCAGGAGGAGGCCGACCGCGACGGCGCCGCGGCGCTGCATGCCCGGCTGGCCGCGGTCGACCCGGTGGCGGCTGCTAGGATCGATGCGCGCAACGTGCGCCGCGTGATCCGGGCGCTCGAGGTCCACGCGCAGACGGGCCAGCCGGCCTCGCGGCAACAGGGCAAGGTGCCGCCGGACTATGCCGTGTTCCGCATCGGCCTCACCATGCCGCGCGACGCGCTCTACCGGCGGATCGATGCACGCATCGAGGCGATGATGGCCGCCGGGCTGGAGGCTGAAGTCCGCTGGCTGGCGGCGCAGGGCTATACCTGGAACCTGCCGGCCATGTCGGGCCTGGGCTACAAGCAGATTGGGCAATATCTGCGCGGGGAGGTCTCTCTCGAGGAGGCCGTGGTGCTCATCAAACGGCATACGCGCCGCTTCGTCAGGCAGCAGTACAACTGGTTCCGGCTGGACGATCCTAGCATCCTCTGGTACAACATAGCAGAATCGAACGATGAGGCCCTGCTGGGTGCGCTACGCGAGTTCCTGGCGCAGCCGTGAGCCGGGCAGCCCGGGAGTGATCGATGTCATACGCCGACATGCCCACCCGCTCCAACGGGACGCAGAAAACCCTCTGGCTGGCGCTCTTGGCGTTGGTCGTCATCGTGGCCAGCCTGCGCTGGTTCGGCGGCGATGCCGGCTCTGCCCCGGGGATCGGCAAGGGGGGCGGCGCCACCGCGCGGCTACTGGTGCTGACCGGCACGGCCAGCATCACGCGCGCCGATGGGGTGCTCGTCCCTGAAGTGATCGCCGGGCAGACGGTGGCGCTCGACGCCGGCGACGAGGCGCGCACCGGGCCTGGCTCCAGCCTGCGCCTCTCCTTCGGCAGCGGGTCCTCGCTCGATCTCGCCGAGAACTCACGGCTCACCATGTTGGCGCTGCGTGGCGGCCTGCTCTCGCGCGCGCCGGTGATCGAGCTGGCCCTCCTGGAGGGCAGCGCTACCGTAAGCCTGGAAGACCTGCCCCTGCGCACCGGTGAGATGACCCTGGAGACCAGCGCGATCACGGTGCACTCCCGCGGGAGTCGCCTGACCTGCGACGTACTGGGCGCCGACCAGGCCCGGGTGACGGTGCACGCCGGGGCGGCCACCGTCTCGATGGGGGAGCAGTCGCTGCGGCTGGAGTCGGGACAGCTGCTGGAGGCCCGCCTGGGTCAGGCGCTGTCTCCCATTACCATCGCCACCCCGCAGGGCGAGAGCACGGCCACGCCGCAGGGCGGGGTCCCCGGCTTCCTGGACGAGAGCAACAGGACCCTGTTCCCACCGGTGGTGACGCCGACCCGCCCCGGAGACCCGGCCCCCTCTGCCACGCAGCCCCTCAATGTCAGCAAGACGGGTGTGTACGTCGTCCAGCCTGGGGATACGCTGTACAGCATCGCCCGGCGCTTCGGAGTCTCGTGGGAGGACCTGTGGGCAGCCAACCGTGCGGCGCTGCCCAGCCCCGAGCTGCTCCAGGTCGGCCAGTCGCTCAGCATCCCCCAGTAACAGGATCCAACACAGGCAGAGGGCGGGCCCCGCATCATGGCAGGGGGCCCGCCCTCTTGCGTTTCCGCCTCTCCAGCCTCTGCCTGCCGGGCTGGCAGGAGCCGGCGCCCTTGAGGGGCTGGCGCCGAGAGCGCCTAGTAGGTGGGCAGGACGAGCACGTTACCGGCCACGTCACGCACGCGCAGCCGAATGTACCCGCTGGTGCCCGGCGGCGCCTGGATGCGCACCGCTGCGGTGGTGCCCACTGGCGCCGTCAGGGAGATGGCCTTCCACGCGCTGAACGGCCCGTCGGAGGTGGGCGAGGCCGACCACTCGGCGGTACGCGTATCGAGCCCTGAGACGGCATCACGCACCAGCGCCGCGCCCGGCGTGATCTCCGACGCTTCGGGCGCGGAGGCGTCCACGTGCACGGTCACCGGCACGTCCAGGAAGTTACCGGCCCTGTCGAGCAGGCGCACCGTGACCGACTGAGCGCCCTCGGCGCGCACGTCCCAGGGGGCGGGTGGCAGGCTCTCGGGCGCGCTGAACACCGCCACGCGGTCGAGGGAAAGGTCGGCAACACTCTCGTACCAGGTGCGGAACTCGAGTCCGTTCTCAACGCCGTGGAAGATGGGCTCGGTGCTCTGGTAGGCCACGTCCAGGACGTACTCGTGGTAGCCGCCGCTGGGCACGTCCTGGCCGGTGATGGCCCGCGACTGGTAGACGCGGGTGCCCTGATTGTCTGACACGTCGATCAGGGCGAGGGGTACGGTGCCCCAGGTGCGCGGGCTCTTCAGGCGGAAGTAGACCTGGTACGTTCGCCAGGGGGGCAGGTTCAGCGCATAGGGCCCGTACCAGTAGCCGCGGACGCTGGAGCCGGCCGTGCCCTTCCAGGCCGCGCCGTTAAGCGCTTCCGGGTCGGCCACACGCGCGCCGGTGCCATCCTGGTGGCGTAGGTCCTCTCCCTCCCAGATCCAGCCGTTGGAGAACTGCACGGCCACCGCGTCGGGGCTGGAGATCGTCATCGGCGCCTGGGCGGAGGTGCTCCAGGCGGGCACTGAGACGGTGCCGGAGGGTGGCGTGTTGTCTACGGTGACGGAGACAGTCGCTTCGCCCGTCCCGGCGGCATTCTGGGCGACCACACGCAGGGTGTGTGCCCCATCGGGCACGGTCAGGGTGTTCCAGCGCCAGGTGCTGCGGGCGCTGCCTTGCGTCCCGAGAAAGATGCCGTCGGCGTAGAGCGACATCGATTCCACGGGCACGTTGGTCACCCCGGTCACTTCGACGATGCCGCGCACCACGGCGCCCTGGGCCGGGGTGGCAATGCGCGCCTGCGGGGGCTTGGCCAGGTCGACCCCTGCGGGGGCGATGTAGACCAAGACGACCTGCGCCTCCGAGCGCTCTTGGCCCAGGCGAGCGCTCACCTCGGAGCGAATCTGCGGCAGCAGGGCGTAGGCATAGTTGCCCGGGCAGACCGTGTATGAGACGTCGCGGTGCCCCATGATGGTCGGCAGGACCTGGTCGATAAAGTAGCGCTCGCCGAGCGGATCGATCGAGTGCTCGGCGCACTTGGCCGCCAGCACGTTGATCAGGCTATCACGCATGGCGGCGGGGACCTCCGCCTCCTGAAAGTTCCCGATCAGGCTGACGCCCACACTGCCCCAGTTGTAGGCCCCGGCATGGTGCCCGACGACGCCGCTGCCGCCGTAACGCCCCTCGTAGACGTTGCCGTGGATGTCGACCAGATAGTTGTAGCCAATATCGCCCCACTCGAGGGTGATGGCGTGGTAGTAGTAGATGGCCCGCACGATGGCGGCCGGGTCCACGCCACCGTCACGGGTGGCGGTATGGTGCACGATGCTCGTAATGACGGGCCGATACTGGGGTGGCGAGGTCATCCAGGCCTCGTTGGCGCCCCACTGCTGCCGGGTGATGACCGTGGGCATCGCGGCCGCCTGGGCGCTGACGCTGCCGGCGGCAGCCAGGGCGCGGGCCTGCGGGCCAGGGCGCGAGTCGATCAGCACGAAGGTCAAGTTCTCCAGCACGGGGCGGACGCCGAACGACCCGGCCCGCAGCGTGACGCGGTACTGGATCAGCCGTCCCTCGCCAAAGTGGAGGGGGGAATGCACGCGGGCCCCGTCGCTCGGCTCATCGTCCTGGACGAGCGGCGTCCAGGGGCCCCAGGCGGCGGTGCTAAGGCCGGTGCGCACTTGCAGGTCCAGCGCCGCGTCCCCTGGGACGGTGGCGTGCCAGCTGGCACCCAGGGCCACAAAGCTCAGCGGGGCGGTCAGCACCGGCGAGGTATAGGTGCCGGTGGAGGCTCCCTCGGCCAGGGCCAGGGCACCGTCTCCCTGCGAGCCCACCTGGACCCCCTCGAAGGAGCCGTCGGCCCAGTCGGTCGGGGTGGAGAAGGTCAGGTCCTTGCCCACGACGCCGCTCTCTGCGGTGGGGGTGATGGGGGTGCCGGTCGAGGCCACCTTGGGCCCGGAGAAGGTTCCGGAGGCGGGCAGACGCGTCGCCTGGCCGCGGCCATCAGCGACATAGTAGTAGAAGGAGTGCTCACCGGCGGGAAGGTAGGTCTCCAGGCGGTACTCGCGCCCGTCAGCCTCCGGATTGGGGGCCAACGTCAGGGCGTGGGCGCGGCCGTCGATGACGACGTTGGCCACCGCCGGAGCGACGTCCTCGCCGCCCTCGTATGTGACGGCGAAGGCAAACAGCGTGCCCTGGTCCCCGGTCAGCGGAGACAGGAGCGGCCTGCCCAGCGTGATGCGTTGCGGGCCGCTCACCTCAACGCCGGTGGAATAGTGCTGCAGGATGGCGACGTGATCAAAGCCCTGCAGCGCCAGGGCACGTGCGCCATACTGGCACATGCCCACGCCGTGCCCGTAGAGGCTCGTGAACCCACAGGGGCAACTAACGCCGCGCAGGTAGGCGACCTGCCCGCCCCACACCGCCTCCGAGTCACGCGTGTGGCCGTCGCAATGGGCGTGGAAAAAGGCGCGGATCACGTTGCCCTCGTAGCGCGCCGTGACCCCGCTGGTGGCCTCCACGGCCTGGTCGGTGGTGTCGTAGTGGACAGGGCTCCAGGCCTGGCAGTGCGTCGTCGTGCAGACGTCCGCGCCCGCGTCGGCGTGGCCCGCGCCGGTGATGGCGTAGCTACGCGCGGCGACGGCCTGGGCGCGCAGCGCCTCTGCTGGCCAGGCCGGCGACATCTCGCGGGGGACGACTCCCTTGAGGTATTCGTCGAGGTCCATGGTGGCGACGCTGCCGTCGGGCATGAGGACGCGGATTGACCCCGGCACCACGGTGACGCCGCTGGCAGCCAGGCCCTGCGAGGCCGCCGCACCAACCTGGCCGGCAGCGGATTGCTCGGCCGTCTGGATCAGCTTCCTCTCGATGACGGCGGACTGCTCATCGTCGGGCACCTCCAGGATCATCTGAAGGTCGAGCGCGACCTCCTGCCCGTCGGTCACGGCCAGGAGGCAACGGGTCATGCCCACGTAGCCCGGCGCCTCGGCGCGCACATCGTAGGTGCCGGCGGGCACGGCCAGACGGAACTGGCCGCGCGCATCGGTGATGGCCTCCTGGTCTCCGGCGCGAACGCGCGCCCCGGCCAGGGGCCGGTCGGTGGCCAGGTCAGTGATAGTTCCCTGCAGGCCGGCGCGGTTGGTCGGTGGGGCGGCCAGCAGCCGCGAGGCGGCCAGGCCGGCAGCAATGATGAGCCCTACGAAAACGATGCGGCGCAGTGTGCGAGCCATGGCGTTGGCGGTGTCCTCTTGATCAGTAGTGGCAGTGTTCGGTCGAGCGCAGGAGCGAGCTCAGGGCCTTGGTGTGGCGATGGTGATGCGATGGAAGACCTGCTGAGGGCACGTGCGCCTGGCCCGGGCAACACGCGGAAGCGTTGGCCAAACGGGCCAGCGGTGTTCCGGCGAGAGAGCCCTGCCCGCGACATCATCTGATAATGCACTTATGCCCCAAACGCAAGAGCCCGTCAAGAGGCGGCGCGGCGCCGTCAGGCGAGAGCACATGGCCAGGATCAAGCCAGGCCCGAGGCGAGACGATGCGCCAGGCGGGTCGGCTCCGGCAGGCGGTAGCCTGCCCCGCAGGCGAGGACCAGGGCGATGGCGGTGGGCAGCGACAGGCGGTGCCCGACGGAGACGAACACCGGGCGGACGGCCGTGCGCGTGCGCAGCACGGCGCCGATCACCTCGTCACCAGCGCGGAGCAGCGCATAGTCCCCGCGGGAGGCGGCCGGCTCCTCGTGCTCACCACACAGCCGCGACTTGGCGCAGCCCAGGGAGGGCAGGTCGAGCAGGATTCCTACGTGAGAGGCGATCCCCAGCCGTCGGGGGTGGGCCAAGCCCTGTCCGTCGAATATCAGGACATCGGGCGGGGCAGAGAGGTGGGCGAGGCAGGCCAGGATGGCGGGTGCCTCACGAAAGGAGAGCAGCCCCGGGACGTAGGGGAAGGTGATGGGTTGCTCGACCACGGCCTCGTCGACGACGTGTAACTCTGGCAGCGTGAGCACCACGGCCGCAGCGCGGGCCACGGAGCTGCCTCGCCGCAAGCCGACGTCGATGCCGGCCACCCGGCGCGGTGGCCCTGCCAGGGTATCGTGGGCGACGACCTGGCTGGCCAGGCGTTTCTGGAGCGCGATGGCCTCTCGCGGGGAGAGGTCCCAGGAGTGGGCGATATCCGTGCGTGGGTCAAGCGGTGCGTTCATCGAGAGCCCAGGTGTAGCGCTGAGGGCAGCGCTGTGGCGGGCGGCGGCACTAGGTCTCAACGACCGAGTTCTCGCCACCGAAAGGGTTGGCGGCGTAGCGGTCCGCGTTCCAGTCGTTGTGCCAGCTGCTGCCGTTCACGAGATAGCGAAAATGAAAGGCCTTGCTCCGCTCCAGCTCCAGGGAGATCTCCCACACGCCGTCACGCGCGAGGTGCTGAAGGGGAAGCGACCGGCGGTCCCACCCGTTAAAGTCACCCACCAGGTGCACTTCCTGGGCAGCGATCGCGGAGGGGAGCTGAAAGGTAACCAACATCGTCGAGGCGCTGGAACCGGCGCGCTTGGTGATCATGGCGTATCCTCTTGCGCCCCGGCGGTGCGACGTCCAGGCCGCCGGATCTGCCAGGCGCCGTCTGCGCAGCCAGCCGGGGGGTGCACTACGCTGTACACGCTGGACCATCGTTTCCGCGCTCATTATAGGCGCGCGGGCAGGCTGTGGCAAAGACCCCGGCCGAGCGCCGGGGCGCTGCGTTTGCCTGGATGGGGCGGCGGTGTATACTGCCTACTGGGCATAGGTGAACGCTCTGCCGCAGGCAGAGGTACCGATTCAGCTTTGCAGGTTATGGCCACGTATTTGACGCGTACAGGGTGCCGAGTAGAATAGGAATCCGGTAGCCTAGGGAGGAGAGGTCAACAATGCCCCATCTTGGTCCGACCGAACTGATTATCATTCTGGTAATCGTGCTCCTGATCTTTGGTGCTGGGAAGCTGTCCACCTTGGGTGGCGCGCTGGGCAAGGGCGTTCGCGACTTTCGGGACTCGATGAGGCCCGATGAGGACGAGGCGGCCGACGAGCCCGAGCCCAAGAGCAAGGATCAGGCCGGCGCAGAGCGGCCTGAGGACACCGACAAGAGCGACCAGGCCTAGTCGGCATCTCAAGCCGCGGGTGACGGGTTGTCAGGAAACGCGGAGGGGAATGCGATGCCAAACCTTGGTCCGACGGAACTGATCATTATCCTCGTGATCGTGATGGTGATCTTTGGTGCGGGCAAGCTGCCGTCCATCGGTGGTGCGCTGGGCAAGGGCATCAAAGAGTTCAAGAGCGCCACCAAAGAGATCGAGGAAGCCACCGACGAGGTCAAGTCGGTGACGGACGATATCGACAAGGAGGCCAAGAAGGACTCCTGAACGTGGGAGCCCGTTGGTCTTCAGGGGAGTACTATTGAGCCCGGTTCTGCATCGGCCCGCCGATGGCAGGCCGGGCTTGCCATTTCCGGGTGGCTGGCTACACTCGGCCTGTGCGCCGTCCCGACTTGCTGACCACTGTGGCGGTGCCTTGGCCGCGTGATTCAAGGAGGATTCCATGTTCGTGTTGAGTGGTTTCGCTGACGAGATCTCCCCGGAACTGGACGTGCAGTTGCGTGTGCTGGAATCGCTGGACATTCGCTATCTGGAGCTGCGGGGTGTGTGGGGCAAGGGCGTCTTGGCCCTTTCTGACGACGAGACCCGCACCATCAAGGCCGAGCTGGATGCCCGTGGCATGGGGGTTTCCGCGATCGGCTCGCCCATTGGCAAGATCCGCATCGACGACCCCTTCCCGCCCCATCTGGACGACTTTCGGCGCGCCCTGGAGCTGGCCGAGTTCTTTGAGTCCAAGTATATCCGCCTGTTCTCGTTCTTTGTTCCCGAGGGAGAGGCGGACAAGTACCGCAGTGCCGTGATGGACCGTATGGCGGAGCTGCTGGAGGTAGCCAAGGGCCATCCGGTGACGCTGCTCCACGAGAACGAGCGGCACATCTACGGTGACGTGCCCTCCCGCTGCCGTGACCTGCACGAGACGTTGAACTCGCCGCAGCTGCGGATGACCTTCGACCCGGCCAACTTTGTGATGCTCGGCGTACACCCCTTTACCGACGCCTACCCCCTGGTGGAGAGATACATCGACTATCTGCACATCAAGGATGGCAACATGGCCACCCGTACCGTCGTCCCGGCGGGGGAGGGCGATGGCCAGGTGCGCGAGGTGCTGGCCGCCCTGAAGGCACGGGGTTTTGAGGGCTTTGCCTCGCTGGAGCCGCACCTGGCCCGCGCCGGCGAGTTCTCCGGCTTTAGTGGCGAAGAGCGCTTTACCAAGGCCACCCAGGCGCTGAAGGGCCTGCTGACTGAGATCGGCGCCTAGGGTGGGGGGCTCCGATCGCCCCGGCTGCTGGGAGTTCGGCGGCGGCCGGGGCGCGGGACTTGCGCGCCCCAGAGCCCAGGAGCCACAACTTGACACTTGAGCGACGCCGCGGCTATAATGTCTATTCGTGCACAAGTCACACCTCATCGTAATCCAGCTCTTAAGGAGTAAGAGATGTCCACCTTTCGCACCTGGCAGCCCAAGAAGCGCCGTCGCCTACGCCGGCACGGGTTTCGCGCTCGTATGGCTACGCGGGGCGGCCGCGCTGTGCTCAAGGCGCGCCGTGAGAAGGGCCGCAAGCGGCTAACTGTTGGGCGGAACTACTCGTTCGACGCGTAGCCCTGGGTTGCGCTGGTGTTGCCACGTCGCGCCCGCCTGACCCGGCCAGCCGATTTCCGGGCCGTCCGTGTGGGAGGGCAGTCTTGGGCCAACCCGCTACTGGTGCTCAGCAGGGCTCCCAATGCCCTGGAGGTGGCCCGCTTCGGCTTCTCTGTCAGTCGTCGTCTGGGGGGTGCCGTCATCCGTAACAGGGTGAAGCGTCGGATCAGTGAGGCGGTCCGCCTGCAGTACGACTTGGTGGAGCCGGGCTGGGACGTGGTGCTGATCGCGCGGAGGCCGATGGTGGAGGCGGAGTACCAGGACGTAGAGCGCGCCGTCGGCGACCTACTCGCCCGGGCGCGCCTCTACCGCTCCCGGGCCTGCGACGGGCAAGAGGGGTAGGCGATGGGTATCGGGGCGCGCGCCGTTATCCGGCTGATCCGCTTCTACCAGCGGGTCATCTCACCCCTGTTCCCCCCCAGTTGCCGCTACACGCCGAGTTGCTCGCAGTACACGCTTGAGGCCGTCACCAAGTATGGGGCGGCCCGTGGTTTGTTTATGGGGGGGCGCCGCCTGCTGCGCTGCCACCCGTTTCATCCCGGGGGGTACGATCCTGTCCCCTGACGGGTGCCCCATCGGGTATACTACGCTCAGCGGACGCGGCGCGCCGTGCCGATCCGCTCAGGAGGTTCGCGGCTTGAACAAGGTATTCCATCGCGGAACCCTGCTCCTTCTGTTCCTCATCCTGGCCATGGTCGCCGGGGGTTGCGCCCCGCGCGGGGCCGTCGTCAACACTGGCTGGACGGTAGTGGCCGCCACGCCCGAGGCGGCCTATGCCGTCCTGTACGGCGGCACGGTGGTCGCCCTGGACGCGGCAGAAGGCCGTGAGCTCTGGCGCTACCCTGTGGCCGTGCAGCGCCCCGGTGGGCTCGCGGGGCTGTTTTCGCGGCCTGACCCCAATGCCGCGCAGCCGCTGGAGGCCACCTACGGCGCGCCCGTGGTGGTCGATGACGCCCTGTTGGCCGCCTCGCTGGACGGCAAACTCCGTGCTTTTGACCGCGAGAAGGGCGACCTGCTCTGGGAACTGCAGCTGGAGGGCGGCGTGATCGGGGGGCTGACGGTTCGCGATGGCATCGCCTACCTGGGCACCAACGAGGACCTCGTGTACGCCGTGGACCTGGCCACCCGGGAGTTCGTCTGGGCAGAGCCCTTCCACAGCCAGGGCTGGGCCTGGGGTGCGCCGGCCGTCGACGCGGAGCGCCTCTACATCGGCTCGATGGATCACCACGTCTACGCCCTGGACCGCGCAACCGGCACGGCGCTGTGGACGTTCAACACGTCGGGGGCCATCCCCGGGCCGGTGGCCCTGGCGGACGGGGTGGTGTACCTTGGCTCGGTGGACCAGAAGGTCTACGCCGTCGACGCTGCCACGGGCCAACTGGTGTGGGAGCACTCTGTCGACCACTGGGTGATGGGCCAGCCGTTGGTGCTGGACGGCTATGTCTATGTGGCGTCGTTGGACGGTCGCGTACACGCCCTGAGCGTGGCGGACGGGTCGCCGCGCTGGGAGGCGGTCTCGGTGGAGCGCGCCGTACGCGCTGGGCCCCAGGCGCTGAACGGCGGTATCGTCGTGGCCAACGAGGCCGGCGAGCTGTGGCAGATTGAGACCGCCACCGGAGATCGCACTCGGCTCTATCCCGAGAGCGGCGAGATCGGCAAGGATACCGGCATGGGGGCCATCCTCTCCGCGCCGGCGGTGGCGGACGGCTGGGCTGTGATCGGGACGACCCAGGGATACGTGGTGGCGCTCGATGCGAGTGCCAGCGGGGCGACAGAGCGCTGGACGTACGCGCCCAACTGATCGAACAACTTACTCCGAGGAGGTCTGGAACGCGTGGAGACTCCACAAAGGCCGCAGATCGATCCCCGGCAGCTGCGCAAGCAGCTGCTGACCTGGGGCATTGGCGCGGCTGTGCTAGTCGTGGTGTTCACGGTTGGGCTGGATAACATCTGGCGCGAGGGGATCATCCGCCCGATGTTGAATAGCCTGTTGTTTCTGTACGCCAACCTTGGCCACAGCTTCGTCCTGGCCATCGCCGCGTTTACGGTGATTCTGCGCCTGATCACGCTGCCCCTGTCCGTCAAGCAGGTACGCTCGACGCGCCGCGTGGCAGCCATTCAGCCCCTGATGAATGAGCTGCAGAAAAAGTACGGTGGGAACAAGGAGCGGCTCGTTCAGGAGCAGCAGAGACTGTACAAAGAGGCCGGCGCCAGCCCGCTGAGCGGCTGCCTGCCCACTCTGATCCAGTTTCCCATCTGGATCGGGCTGTACCAGTCCATCTCGAGCGT
>JAAZBY010000442.1 GCA_012513595.1 Chloroflexota bacterium | reverse complement strand
CCCACTTGAGCGTCGGGATGGCCCCCAACGCCGGGGTCCCGTCGGACTTGGCCTCCCAGCCGAGGTCGGGGCGCGCCAGCCCCACCGAGACGGAATAGTCCCGCGTCAGCGCCCGCAGAGAGAGAAAGCGCGGCCGCAGCGTAATCGCGCTGCCCGCCGAGGCCTCCTCCGGCAGGCGCCCCAGCCCCGTAAAGACCATCTCGCCGCCCAGGGGCAGATAGTGCTGCCGCAGCGTCGGGAGCGGCAGCGTTAGCTCCGGGCGCCTGGCCAGGTGCCAGGGTCCCAGGCGTGCTGCGGGCGACCCGTCGGCGCCCAGCACCGTCAGGCGCGCCTCACGCAGTTCCCCTGGCAGGTCGACGGCCACGGCCGCGGCGGCGCCGGGGGGCAGGTCGGCCAGTTCGGCTTGGGCCAAGGGCGTGCCGTCGGCGCCGGACACCAGCAGCGCCAGCGGCGCCCCATCCACGCGCCAGGGTCCGCGGCGCAGGGGGTCCTCGGCGGCGCGTGCCACCTGCAAGTACAGGCGCACCTGGCCGGCCACGCTGTGGTCGACGTCGACGCCCGTCAGGCGCAGCCCCCCGGCAAAGATGTCGGCGCGCGGATGGACCGTGGCAAAGGGAGCCGCGCTTGGCAGGAGCTCGACCGTAGTCAGGACCACGTGATCGGCCGCGCCGCTCGTCAGCCGGCGCAGTGCGCCCGCCTCCTGGTAGTAGAACCCCGTGATCAGCTGATACTGCCCCGGCGTGGCGTGGAGGAGCAGCGGGATGCTGTACGCGTCCACCCGCACCTCACCGGGCAGGAACTCGGTGGAGCGGTGCGCCAGGTCGCCCTGGCCCACCACGCCCTGGGGCCCCACCAACTGGGCGAAGGTGGCATAGTCCCGGGCGAGCGGCCGCTCGGCCCGCCAGGTAACGCGCAGCTCCAGCGTCTGGCCGGGGCGGGGCATCGCGGAGGAGAGGCGGTAGCCGAGCAGGGTGAGTTCCTCGCCGAAGGGGGCCTCGGCCGGGGTGATTGCCTCGGGCACCTCGGTCAGCGGCTCGCGCCGCGCCAACCATGCGTCGCCGAACGGCACCAGGCGGTAGCCGCTCCCCTCGTAGGCGTAGAAGCGGTTCGTCACGATCACCGGCCGGGCGGCGGACTGCTCAGCGATGCGCCGCAGCCAGACCTCCTCGTTGGGCGTGGCGCCCTCGGGGTAGACGTAGATGACCTCGACGTCGCGCCGCAGCCCCTCGACGTATTGCAGGTACCAGAGCGGGGTGGCGCGGTGCCAGGAGGCCAGGATCGCGGCGCCCTCGGGGGCCTCACGGAGGAGCGCCTCGGCTGCCTCGCGGGTGGAATCGTCCCGGTGGAGCGCGGCAAAGCTGGGCGCGTTCGTCCAGCCGTTCCAGGCGGTGGCGCACAGCAGGGCAGCGACGACGATCCCCCGCGGCCAGGCGGAGCGCATCAGCGGCAGCGCAGTCCCCAGCCCATAGCCGAGCAGGGCCACCAGTGCCACGTACGAAGGCAGCAGATACTCGACCGTCTGGGGCGCCCGATAGGTGACGGCCAGCACCGTGTTGACCAGGAAGGTGCCACCCAAGAGGAGCAGCGCGCGCCAGTCGCGTCGGCCAACCAGGACCGCGCCGCCCAGGGCGCCGGCCAGCAGTAACGGGCCGAACTGCAGGTTCAGGATCTGGCCCCACACCGCGACGCGGGCGGCCAGCTCGCCCAAGGTTCGGAAGTAGAACATGTCTCCGCGGAACCCGGAGGCCAGCACGTGCTCCAGGAAGCCGCTCACCGACCGAATCGGCGCCGGGTCAAAGGGGGCCCCCAGGAGGCTGCGCACCGGCAGATAGAGGAGCACGACAAAGGACGCGGCCAGGGCCCCCAGCGGCGCGGCCCAGCGGCGCGGGCTGCGGAGCAGGGCCGGCTCGCTCAGGAACACGTAAGCGCCCAGGGGGAGCGCCAGCGGCGCCAGGGAGGCGTGGTGCCCGACGGCCAGGCCAAAGGTTCCCGCGAGGATCCAGAGCAGTCGCGGCGACCGCCTCCGCCCCCACTCCAGCGCCAACGCCACGAGCGCCGCCACCGAGAGCGCCGTGAGGGCGCGGATGTTCGCCGTCGTGGCTTGGGCCCAGAAGGTGGTCGAGAGGCCCAGCGCGGCGGCCGCCACCAGCGCCGCGGCGGCGGATCCGGTCTGCCGGCGCACCGTGCGGGCCAGCAGGGTCAGGGTCCCGGCGCTCAGCAGGGCGCTGAGCAAGTTCAGGCGATAGGCGGCATCTCGCACGGGCAACAAGAGCATGGCCGCCTTGCCCAGCAGCGTATACAGAGGATACCCAGGGGGATGGGCGATCCCCAGCACTGCGCTGACCAACTGGAACTCGCCCGAATCGGCCGGCAGCAGCCCCGGAGACAGGGTGCCGACGTAGAGGATCAGGCCGGCTATGCCGGCGCAGATCTCGGCCCAGGGGCGCCGCGCAGGGGCCGCGCGGTGGGCCATCAGGAAGACCCCCAACGCCCCGGCCAAAGCGGCGAGGGCCACCAGGGGGGCCGCCGTGGGCCATAGGACATAGATGGCCAGAAGCAGGAAGGGGCGCACATCACGCCGGCGCGAGGCGATCAGCGAGGCGGCCAGGCCGGCGCACAGCGCGGCCAACAGGAGCGGCAGCAGGTAGCGGAGCGGCCAGGGGCGGGCGCTGCTCTCGGCGAGGACCCGCCCGGCGTAGAGCCCAACGGCCAACCCGGAAGCCAACACCGGCCAATCGAGGCGTCCGCGCGCCCGCGCGGCCCTGCTGTGCGAGGAGATCATGATCTGTCCTTGTCTGTGGGCGGGCCGCAGCGGTTCCGCGGAGGGGGCCTTAGGACGCCGGCCTCATGGCCTGCTCATAGGCGGCCAGGGTCTGGGCGGCGGTGCGCTTCCATGAGAAGCGCTGGGCGTGCTGCAGGCCGGCGTCAGAGAGCTCGGCGCGCAGCGTCCTCTCACTGGCCAGGCGGACGAGCGCAGCACTCAGCGCGGCCACGTCTCCCGGGGGCACGACGAGACCTCCGTGCCCGGCGACTTCCTGGAGCGAGCTGCCCGCTGCCACGATGGCCGGCGTCCCGCAAGAGATGGCCTCCAACACCGGCAGGCCAAAGCCCTCGTAGGCCGAGGGGAAGCAGAAGGCCAGCGCCGCGGAATAGAGGGCGGGCTTGTCGGCCTCGTCGACCCAGCCGGGCAGGTACACCTGCCCCTCGAGCCCCAGGCGGGCGATAGCCGGGCGGGGGTCGGGGGCGAAGGCCGAATCCTTCCTGGGGAGGCGCCCAGCCAGCACCAGGGGCAGCCCCTGCAGCCGCTCGCGGGCCCGTGCGTAAGCCTCCAGGAGGGGGATGACGCTCTTGCGATGGTCGAACCCCCCGAGGTAGAGGAGGAACTCGTCGGGCAACGCCAGGCGGCGTAACACCTCGCCCCTGGCCTCGGGGGCTACGGGGTGGTAGGAGGCGTCGACGGCCAGATAGATGACGCGCAGCCGCTCCCTGGGCAGCCCCAGGTGCCGTACGATGTCGCGGGCAGAGGCCTCCGAGTCAGTAAGCACCAGGCTGGCCCGTCGCGCCGCCAGCGAGACCAGGCGGACGTAGGCACGGATCGCCCAGGTGGCCCGGTAGGTCGGCAACAGCAGGGGGATCAGGTCGTGGATGGTCACCACGGTAGGAATCGTTGGCCACAAAGGCGGCGCAAAGTAGGGCACGTGGGCCACGTCCGCCTCAATATGCTGACAGGCGCGCGGGAAGGCCACCTGTTCGAACCACACCTTGCCAAGGTTGCGGCTGGCGCCGTCAAAGGGTGTGCGCAGCGTATGCCGGGGCCAGGTGCCGTCATCCTGCGTTTGCTTGGCGCCAGCAGGGCCGAGCAGGACGTAGCTCGTCTCCGGTTGGAGCGCGGCGAGATGGGGCAGCAGGTTGTGGAGGTACTGCCCCGAACCGGTGCTCCGGGCTCCCCAGAACAGGCTGTTCAGCGCCACGCGCCGGACCCCGGCCTGCCCGGGGAGAGGCTCTTCGCCCGATTGCCCGCGCGAGGCGGACAGCTCGACGGCCACGGAATCCTGCGGGGCCTGTCCCGGCGTGTTCACACTCGACACCATACCCTTCCGCGGATAGAGCTATGCCCGGCGCCGAACCCGGCTGCACGGCTGGCCTGGGTATTGGGCACGACGCTCGGTTCCCCTGGCGAACCGAGCGCGTCAACGTCCGTGAGGAGGCCAGCCGGGCGGCCTGGCCATGCTGAGGGGCCGCGTGCCGCCAACCATCGGCCGGCCGGCCGGGCTGTGCTTGCGCGCACATTGCAGGCAGATTATACGTTGCCGATATTCCATGGTCAACTTGCGGATCGGCCGCGCTCAGGGGGGCCGCCTGGTTTCCTGACGTGTTGCAGAGCCCTTGGGCTGGGCCTATACTGCCGGCAGTTGCCGCGCTGCTACCCCCAACCCTCCCCTCTCCCCCTTTTCCCCTGCGAGACGCGTTCGCCGGCGCGGTGAGGTCGCTCAAGGTTCCCACGTGTCAGCCTTGCAGCCAGGGCGCCCGCAAGATGCCGACCTGGCCCACAGCAAGATCGAGGTGAGCAACATGCCCATCGAAGACATGGAGCTTTCCGCCGAACACCTGCGCCTGCGCACCGATCCGGACGCCATCGGCTTTGCCTCCAGCGAGCAGGCGCCGCCCCTGGGGCGCATCATCGGGCAGGAGCGTGCCGTGCGCGCCATCGAGTTCGGCGTCGAGATGCCCGGTGACCAGTACAACATCGCCGTAGTAGGCCCCCCGGGGTCGGGGCGGGCCAGCGTGGCCGAGCAGTACCTGCGGCAGCAGGCCTGCCGGCGGCCGGTGCCACCGCAGTGGTGCTACGTGAACAACTTTGACGATCCCCGCCGGCCCGTGGCCCTCAGCGCGCCGGCTGGCCGCGTGACCGTGCTGCGCAAAGAGATGGAGGAGTTCGTCGCGGCCCTCCGCGATGAGATCCCCCGCACCCTCGACGGAGACCTGTACAACGAGCGCCGCCGCGAGATCACGCTGGACTTTCAAACGCGCCAGCAGGCGCTGATGCAGGACCTGGAGGCCTACCTCCAGGAGCGGGGCTTTGCCCTGATCCGCTCGCAGATGGGCCTGCACATCGCGCCCGTGGTCAATGGGGAGCCGCTGACCTCCGAGGCCTTTGATCAACTGGATACCGCCACCAAGCAACGCCTGGAGGGCTACCGCCCGGAGCTGACCGAGAAGTTCGAGAACACCATGCGCCAGACGCGCGACCTCGACCGCGACCGTCGCCAGGCGCTTGAGCGGGTGCGGGATGAGCTGGTCGGCTTTGTGGTCGACCATCTCATCGAGGACGTCAGGTCCAAGTTCGAGGGCTTACCCAAGATCCTGGAGTACCTGGCCGCTGTCCGCAAAGACGTCGTTCAGAACGCGGACCAGTTCATCCCCGACCAGCAGGAACAGCAGGTGCTTCCCTTCCTGCCGCGGCGTGGCGACGACCTCGGCTGGCTCAGCCGCTACGCCGTCAACGTCCTGGTGGAGGGGGACGGCGACGGCTGTGCGCCGGTGGTGATCGAGGACAACCCCTCCTACCCGAACCTGGTCGGGCGCGTCGAGTATCGCGCCGAGTTCGGCTCGATGGTGACCGACTTTGGCCAGATCCGCGCCGGGGCGCTGCACCGTGCCAATGGGGGCTACCTGATCCTGGAGGCGCGCGACCTCCTGACCCAGCCGCTGGCCTGGGACGGGCTCAAGCGGGCCCTCCGCACCCACGAGATAAAGATCGAGAGCGTCAGCCAGTTCTACGGCTTGATGTCTACCCCCACGTTGGAGCCGGAGCCGATCCCGTTGCAGGTCAAGGTCGTCATCGTCAGTGACGAGTTTCTGTACCAACTGCTCAACTCAGCCGACGAGGACTTTCGGGAGGCCTTCCGCGTCAAGGCCGAGTTTCACTCCTCGATGCCACGGGACGCCCAGGCCGCGCGCGACTATGCCAGCTTCATCGGAGACCTTTGCCGCCGGGAGGGCCTGCGCCACCTCGACGCCGGCGCCATCGCCCGGGTGATCGAGGAGGCCGCCCGCCTGGCCGAGGACCAGCAGAAGCTCACCACGCGCATGGCCTCGGTGGTGGATCTCGTGCGCCAGGCTTCCTTCTGGGCGGAGCGGGCCGGCCACGCCGTGGTGACCGCCGAGGACGTGGCCCGTGCCGTTGGCGAGCAGATCTACCGCCTCTCACACACCTCCGAGCGGTTCCTGGAGCGGATCGACGAGGGGATCGTCCTGATCTCCACGGATGGGGCCGAGGCGGGACAGGTCAACGGTCTGTCGGTAGTGGGCATGTCGGACTATCAGTTTGGCATTCCCTCGCGGGTGACGGCGCGGACCTTCCTGGGACGTGCCGGGGTGGTGAGCATCGACCGCGAGGTGAAGATGAGCGGCCCCATCCATGACAAGGGCCAGCTCATCCTGGCCGCCTGGTTCGGCAGCCGCTTTGCCCAGAAGGCGCCGCTGAGCATGTCGGCCACGTTGACCTTCGAGCAGTCCTACGGAGGCATCGAGGGCGACAGCGCCTCGTCCACCGAGCTGTATGCCTTACTGTCCAGCCTGGCGGGCGTGCCCCTCAAGCAGAACATCGCCGTGACCGGGTCGGTGAACCAGGCCGGCGAGGTGCAGGCCATCGGCGGTGCCAACGCCAAGATCGAGGGCTTTTTCGACGTGTGCAAGGTGCGCGGGCTGACGAGCGATCAGGGGGTGATGATCCCACGCTCCAACGTGCGGCATCTGATGCTGCGCGACGACGTGGTCGAGGCGGTGCGCAGCGGGCGGTTCCACATCTATGCCGTGTCGACCATCGAGGAGGGGATCGGGCTGCTTTCGGGCATGCCGGCGGGAGAGGCCGACGCGGAGGGGAACTATCCCGCCGACACGGTTTTCGGCCGCGTACAGGCGCGCCTGGACGAGTACGGCCGCCTCAGCAAAGAGGCGGGCCGCGAGGGGCGCGGCAACGGGGATGGGAACGCCCAGGCCACGCCTCCCGCGCCCGAGCAGGGCCCGCCCGCCTGATGGGCCCGGCAACGCACAACACGGGGCAGGGCGTGCCGCGCCCTGCCCCGTGTCACCTCGTGCCCGGCCGCCTAGCCCTGCGGGGTGACGGGCACGGGCCCCAGCACCTCCTGGACGGCCCTCAGAACCTGGTGAAAGTGTGCGCTCCCGGCGATCATCAACGTCCCGTCGATGAACACCAGCGGGTAACGTGGCTCTTCCAGCTCAACCCTGGCCAGGAGCTCCTGGGCAGCTTCCTTGTTTTTCGGATCGGCCATGTCACAAAAGGTGACGTTCACGGCCTCCCCGTACATGCGCTTCAGGTAGAACTTGGTGATCTCGGTGGTCTCCGACGAAGACCGTGTGGGCCCTCAACAGCCCCGGTGGACTTCGCGGCGGCTGTCATCGAGCACCGTGATCTCCAGACGCTCCTCTGTACTATCCGCCATACGATCCTCCCTGAATGATACCCCACCTGGGTATGCGGCAGTATACCACGCGCTGCGCAGGGCGTCAAGGGGGTTCGGATCGCCCGGCGGGCCGGCACCTGCGACGCCGACGCTTTGACGGCCCGGCCGCCCGACCCTATAATCCGTACGGTTGACTCTGGCGTGAGGCGTATTCCGCAGAATCCGTGGCCACGGCGAGCCGTGGGCTGTCGAAGAGCCCGCGGCTCGTGGCACGTCTGGGCCGGAACTCGCTACGCCGGCGCAAAGGATCCTGGCTCCGACTATGGCCATCAAGGCGTTTATCTTTGACTGTGGCGGCGTCCTGCTGCGCGATAAGAACGACGGCGCCTATGAGACCTGGGCGCGCCGCTTCGGGCTAACCCCTGCCCAGCTGCGCGAACAGCTGTGGCACGGGGAGACCTGGACGTCCGCGGAGCTCGGCCGGATCAGCGAGGCGGAGTTCTGGGATCGCGCCGGCCGCGAGCTGGGCCTGACCGCTGCGGAGGAGATCGGCGCCTTGGCCGACGACCTCTGGGGTGCCTGGCAGGTGGACGAGGCGGTGCTCGCTCTGGTGGACCGCCTCCGGCAGACGCACCGGTTGGCCATCCTGTCCAACGCGACGGACGCGCTGGAGGGGATGCTGGCAGGCCGCTACGGGGTCGCCGACCGGTTTGAGGTCATTCTGAGCTCGGCGCGCCTGGGGCTGGCCAAGCCCGACCCAGCCGTTTTTGGGCGGGCCCTGTCGGCCCTTGGCCTGGAGGCCGGCGAGGTCGTTTTCGTCGATGACCGTGCGGAGAACATCGCCGCCGCGGCCGCGCTGGGCCTCCACGTGGCCTGGTTCGTCGGCGCGGCCGAGCTCCAGCGCCAACTCGATACCCACCTGGCGCCGGCAGTGCGCTGACCCCGGCACGCTCGGAACCGAGGCCCCTCGGAACCGAGGCCGAGGCCCCTACGTCACACAGACACGCGGCGCCCGCTACGGGCCGCCCACCACTGCATGCCCTGAGGATCTGACACGTTATGGATACTCCCCGACGCTCTACCTGGCAAGACAACCGTGCCCGACGCTCCGCCAAGACCCGCCGCCTGAGCCCGCCCCATCCGCGCTGGGCGGCCGACCCGCCCTGTGCCGACCCGCCGGAAGACGAGACACCGCCCAGCGGTTGGCGCAGCATCTGGCAGGGGCTGGCTACCGGCGCCCTGGTTGTCTTTGGCCTGGGCCTGCTCGCCCTGGCCGTGGGCATCGGCCTCTACGCGTATTATGCCAGGACTCTCCCCTCCCCCGAGGAGCTCTACGAGCGCGCGGCGACCTTCCAGAGCGCCCGCATCTATGACCGCCACGGCAGGCTCCTCTTTGAGTTCTTTGACCCACAGGGTGGCCGGCGCACGGTGGCGGCCTACGAGGAGATCCCCGACGTCGTCGTCCAGGCGACGGTGGCCACCGAGGATGCGTCCTTCTTCACCAATCCCGGCGTCAGCCCGCTGTCTACCCTCCGCGCCCTCTGGCAGGACCTGCGCGCCGGTGAGGCGGTCTATGGGGGTAGCACCATCACGCAACAGGTGGTCAAAAACCTCTTTCTGACGCGGGAACGCACGGTGGCGCGCAAGGTGCAGGAAGCCATCCTGGCCACCGAACTCACCCGGCGCTACTCGAAGGAAGAGATCCTGACCGTCTACCTGAACGATGCCTACTTTGGCAACCTGGCCTATGGCATCAGTGCGGCGGCCGATACCTACTTTGGCAAAGACACCGAAGACCTGGAGCTGCACGAGGCGGCCCTGCTGGCCGGCCTGATCCAGGCGCCGGTGCTGTACGACCCTTACACAGATCCCGACGCGGCGCTGGGCCGCCGGGGGATCGTCCTGGGGCTGATGCAGCGGCGCGGCTATATCGATGCGAGCCAGGCGCGCGCCGCCAAGGAGATGCCCCTGGGCGTGCGCAAGGCCGCGGTCAGCATGCGCGCCCCGCATATGGTCATGTACGTGCGCGAGCAGCTCGAGGAACTGGTGGGCGAACGGCGCCTCTACCGCGAGGGGCTGCAGGTCCACACCACGCTCGACCTCGACCTGCAGGAGCAGGCCGAGGAGGCCGTGCGCCAGGGAGTGGCGGCGCTGGCGGGGCTGAACGCCACCAACGCCGCCCTCGTGGCGCTGGACCCACACAACGGCGACATCCTGGCCATGGTGGGCAGCGCCGACTTTTGGTCGGAGGAGATCGCCGGGCAGGTGAACGTGGCGCTGCAACTGCGCCAGCCCGGCTCTACCATCAAGCCGCTGACCTACCTGGCCGCCCTGGAACGCGGCTGGACGGCCGGCACTCTCCTGATGGACGTAGAGCGGAGCTTCCCCGACGGGGCCAACCCGCCGTACCGGCCGGTGAACTTTGACGGCCAGTTCTGGGGGCCCGTGTCGATGCGGTCGGCCCTGGCCACCTCCCGCAACATCCCGGCCGTCTCGGCGCTTGAGCAGGTCGGCCTAGGCGGACTGCTCGAGATGGCCGGGCGCCTGGGGATCACGACGCTCACCAGGCCCGACTATGGCCTGGCGCTTACCCTGGGGGGCGGCGAGGTGACCCTGCTGCAGATGGCCTCGGCCTACGGCGCGCTGGCCAACGGGGGCTACCGGGTGACGCCGCGGGCCATCGCCGCCATCTATGACCCGGCGGGTAAGCCGATCTACGAGCCGGCGGCCCCTGCCTTCCCGACGGTGGTCGATCCGCGCCATGCCTACGTGCTGACGGATATCCTGGCGGACAATGCCGCCCGTACGCCCGCCTTTGGCGCCCAGAGCGCCCTGGCCCTGCCCTTCCCGGCGGCCGGCAAGACGGGCACCACCAACGACTACCGCGACGGCTGGATCATCGGCTATACACCCAACCTCGTCACGGGCGTCTGGATTGGCAACAGCGACAACACGCCGATGGCCGGGGTGACGGGTTCGCGCGGGGCCGGCCCCATCTTCAAGGCGGTCATGTTGGCGGCGCCGATGAACGCCGCCGGCACACCTTTTGCCCGCCCCGAGGGGATCGTCGAGATGGAAGTCTGCCCGGTCTCCGGGCATCCCCGCGGTGAGGACTGCCCGCCGGGGCGGACGGAGATCTTTGTCTCCGGCCAGGTGCCGGCCGAGCCCTGCCCCGTGCACACGCGTGTGGAGGTCTGCCTGGCCACGGGGAAGTGCGCTACCGAGTTCTGCCCCACAGAGTCTGTAGAGGTGCGCGCCGTCGAGGACTATGGCCCCCTTGGTGACGCCTGGGCCGCCGCCCAGGGCAAGGCAGTTCCGCCGCGCGAGGAGTGCGACCTGCACACCTCGGCCACCCAGGTTGCCATCAGCCTGCCGCCAGGGCCGCTGGGCGGGATCGTCGACGTCTACGGCTCGACCGAGGCCCCCGGTTTCCAGCACTATCACATCGAACTGGGCGCAGGGCCTGCCCCGGACTACTGGCAACAGATCAGCCCGCCGATCGCCTCAGCAGTGGGGGGCGGCGTGGTCTTCCGCTGGGATACGACCCCGCTGGAGGACGGCGTCTACTCGCTCAAGCTCGTCGTGCAGGGTGAGGGGGGTACTCTGGAGGCGACGGCCACGGCCGAGGTGCGCAACGCGCCCGCCACTGCCGAGGCCACGCTGCTGCCCATCATCACGCCGACCGCGACGCCCACCCTCACCCCGGAGCCGGTGTCCACGCCCACCCCGCCGCCCGCGGACACGCCCGAGCCGACGGCCGTCCCCACCGCCACGCCGGGGCCGGACATGGTGCCGTCTCCGGAGCCGACCGCTGAGAACCCGGCGCAGCCGAACCCTGATGCGGGCTACCCGCCCGCGACCCCGGGCAGCTGAGGCGCCCGGCAGGCTGCCGAGCAGGCCTACTAACAGAACGCCCCCGGGATCCGGCGGATCTCGGGGGCGCTTTCGCCTGTCTCGCAATGGCAGGTCAGGGCAGATAGTTGTACGGGTTCGTGCGCGAACCGCTGCGGATCACCTCAAAGTGCAGGTGAGGCCCGGTGCTGTTGCCCGTGCTGCCGCAGATGCCAATCAGCTGGCCGCGCTTTACCGCCTCGCCCGGGCTGACATAGTAGGTGGACATATGGGCGTACAGCGTCTGGAGGCCGTTGCCATGGTCGATGATGATCATGCGCCCATAGCCGTAGCTGCTCCACTGCGACGAGCGCACGTAGCCGTTATCCGCCGCGTAGATCGGCGTGCCCTTGGCGCTGGCGATGTCGATGGCCTGGTGGCCGTACCAGTATCCCTGCGAGATGTAGCCGCTCATCGGCCACACAAAGTTGCCCGTAGCCCGCTGTACCGACGAGGGCGCCGCTGCGCCGCTGATACTGATGACGCGCGCCACGTACGGCTTGGTGCCCCCGGGAATGACCAGCTGCTGGCCGGCCTGCAGGGCGTAGGGCGGCGCCAGCTGGTTGCCGGCATACTCGATGATGGCCGCGGCCTGCACCTTGTACTTTTCGGCAATGGCCTCCACCGTCTCACCGGCGGCCACAGTGTGCAGCGCACCGTCCACCGGCAGGATGTTCAGCGTCTGGCCGATCGTCAAAAAGTCGGGGTTGTCGGCCAACCTGTCGTTGGCCCACAGGATGGAATCACCCTTGAGGCCGAACTTGGCGGCAATCCCCAGGACGGTGTCTTGCGACTGCACCTCGTAGGTGATGACGGAGGTACGCTTTTGGCGCTGCGGCGCGCTGCCCGGCATGATCACGCCGCGCAAGGCGCGCTCGGTGGAGGGCAACACGGCGGCGCCCAGCACCTGCTCGGCGGGCCGAGTGGGGCGAGGGAGGAACGTGACGGAATCTGCCGAGGCGCCCGCCTGCGACAGCCCGCCCGTCGCGGGCGCCTGCAGGAGCCCGGGAATGCCGTTCCACGCCGCGGTGAGGAGTAGCAACGCTACGACCAGGTGCCCCGCATAGCGAGAGAGCACCGGCAGTTCGTTCGCGCGCTGAAGGGAGTTGTGCCAGCCAGGGGTGAGCTTGGCGATGGTACCCCTGGGACCGATCCTTGGCCTGTGTGTAGTAGTGGAGGCCGGTCCCCACAATGCCATCGTCTAGATGTCCTTGTTGAGAGTGGCCAGGAACTCTTCGTTGCTTTTGGTCCGTCCGAGGCGCTCCAGTATCAGCTCCACGGATTCGGTACCGCCGATGGTATCGATCATGCGGCGCAACGTCCAGACGCGGCTGAGAGTCGCCTGGTCAAGCAAGAGCTCCTCGCGGCGGGTGCCGGAGCGCTGGATGTCAAAGGCCGGGAAGATCCGCCGGTCAGCCAGGCGCCGGTTCAGATGCAGCTCCATATTGCCCGTGCCCTTGAACTCCTCGTAGATAATATCGTCCATGCGAGAGCCAGTGTCAACCAGGCAGGTGGCGATGATCGTCAGGCTGCCGGCCTCCTCCAGCTTGCGGGCCGCGCCATAGAAGCGCTTGGGAGGATAGAGGGCGGCGGGGTCCAGACCGCCAGAGAGCGTGCGCCCGCTGGGCGGCACGATGAGGTTGTAGGCGCGCGACAGCCGGGTGAGGCTGTCCAGCAGGATGACCACGTCGCGCCCGATCTCGACGAGGCGCTTGGCACGGTGTAGGGCCATTTCGGCCACGCGGGCATGGTTCTGCACGGGGTCGTCGAACGTCGAGCTGACCACCTCCGCCTCGACCGAGCGGTCCACGTCCGTTACCTCTTCGGGGCGCTCGCCGATCAGGCAGACCATCAGGTGCACGTTGTCATAGTTGGAGGTGATGCCGTTGGCCACCTGTTTGAGCACCGTGGTCTTGCCTGCCTTGGGCGGCGACACGATCAGCCCGCGCTGGCCGCGGCCGATCGGCACCAGCATGTCGATCAGGCGGGTGGCATAGATGCTCGGGGCGGTCTCGAGCTTGAACTGCTCCTGGGGAAAGATGGGGGTCAGGCGCTCAAAGACGGGCCGATGCTTGGCCTGCTCAGGGTCCTGCCCGTTGATAGCCTCCACGCGGAGCAGGCTATAGTACTTTTCCGACTCTTTGGGGTTGCGCACCTGGCCGATGACCAGGTCGCCCGTGCGCAGCCCGAACCGCCGGATCTGCGACTGTGAGACGTAGACGTCCTCGGGACCCGGGAGCAGGTGATCGCTGCGCAGGAAGCCGATGCCTTCCTGGACGATCTCGAGCACACCCCCACCAAAGATGTAGCCCTTTTCCTCGGCCTGCGAGCGGAGCAGCCGAAGGACCAGGTCCTGCTTCTTCAGGCGGCTGTAGCCCGTAATGTCTTTGGTGCGGGCCATCTCCCGCAGGTCGCTCAGGGTGAGCGTCTCGAGTTCGACGATGTTCACAGCATCCACTCCATCGGGTAAAACGGACGGGCAGGCACGGCGTACCTACCGTCTGGCCGCATGGCGCAGGCGCAGCCAGAAGAAAGGCCTGGGAGATTAAGGAAACGGCGAGTCAACTGGGGCAATGGGCAAGTGAAGTGCAAACGCTTGCTACCGATGTGAGGCGCGGTTCGCCAGAGGTGAGTCTTTGGCGCACGATGAACGATGATTCATCAGCAAGAGTATACCATGGCCCCAGCCAAAGGTCAAATGTTTCCTGCCCGAGCCCCCAAGGCGGCCGCCAGCCGCGGGCGGGGGCCGCAGGCGCCTCGAGCGGGGCCAGCCTAGCGGCGCACGCGCGTTCCCGGCACTGGCACCGAGGCCAGAATGTCCTGAACGACGTAGCGCGTGTCTACGTTCTTGATGCGCGCCGAGGGGCTGACGATCAACCGGTGGGCCAGCACCGGCTCGGCCAGGGCCTTGATGTCATCCGGCACGACATAGTCGCGCCCGCGCAACGAGGCCAGTGCCTGCCCGGTCTTGTGTAACCCCAGGGAGCCGCGCGGGCTGGCCCCCAGATACACGTCCGGATAGTCGCGCGTGGCGTTCACCAAAGAGACGATGTACTCCTTGATCAGCGGATCGACGTGGATAGCCTTGACCTCTTCCTGGGCCTGCAGCAGCTCATCGGCCGACACGACCTGGCCGATCGTCTCCAGCGGGTGGACGTACTGCTGCGCATCCAGGATGCGGATCTCCTCGGCCGGTTCGGGGTGGCCGAGGCTGATGCGCATCAGAAAGCGGTCCAGCTGCGCCTCGGGCAGGGGGAAGGTACCCTCGTATTCGATCGGGTTCTGGGTGGCCAGGATCAGGAAAGGCTGCGGCATCTGATAGGTGTGCTCATCGACGGTCACCTGCCGCTCTTCCATGCACTCCAGCAGTGCGGACTGGGTTTTGGGGGTGGCACGGTTGATCTCGTCCACCACCACGATCTGGGCCATGATGGGGCCGGGGCGGAACTCGAACTCGCGCGTCTTCTGGTTAAAGACGGAAACGCCGGTCACGTCTCCGGGGAGCAGGTCCGGGGTGAACTGGATGCGCCGGAAGGTGCAGCCCACCGACCTGGCCAGCGACTTGGCCAGCACCGTCTTGCCCACGCCGGGGACGTCCTCAATGAGCACGTGTCCGCGGCACAGCATCGCCACCAGGGCCAGTTCCACCTCGGCGTGTTTGCCGATGATGACCCGCTCAACGTTCTCGACGATGCGGTTGGCCACGTCTTGGATTGTGCTCATCAGCCCTCCCGCTCGGCAACATAACGATGTCACCATACAGCAAACGCAAGCAACTGTCAAGCAGGGGCATCTCAAGATTTGACACCGCCCGGTCCCCGTGCTAACTGTATCAAGATCGCACTTGTGCCCAACCTACCGATTGCGAAGGAGCTGTGCTCGATGGTCAACGCTCTGAGGATTCACCCCGACGACAACGTCGCCGTGGCCCTGCGCGACCTCCCTGCGGGCGCCATGCTGAGCTTTACTGAGCAGGACGGAACCCCGCCCGTGCAGACCGGTGAGCCGATCCCGTTCGGGCACAAAGTTGCCCTGTCACCCATCGCCGCGGGGGCCGAGGTGGTCAAGTACGGCGCCTCGATCGGGCTGGCCAGCGCCGATATCGCCCCCGGCCGGCACGTCCACGTCCACAACCTACAGAGCGTTCGAGGAGCCGCCCGATGAGCGAGATGCGAGAGTTCCTGGGCTACCCCCGCAGTGACGGTCGGGTCGGTGTGCGCAACCTGGTGGCGATCATCCCGTCGTGTGGATGCGCCAACCATGCCGCCGCGCGGATCGCCCAGCAGGTGCCCGGTGCGGCCTTTGTCGACTATGTCGGCGGTTGCAGCGAGACGGACGCCGACCTTGAGCTGGCTATCGACGTCCTGACGGGCATCGGCCACCATCCCAACGTCATCGGTACCGTGTTGATCTCTCTCGGTTGCGAGGCGCTGGACGCCCGCCGCCTGGCCCAGCGTATCGGCGCGGGTCCCTCGCCGCTAGAGTTCTTGGTGATCCAGGAGGTCGGCGGCATGCGCCGCACCGTGGAGCGCGGCGTGGCGGCCGCCCGGCAGATGGCTTCTCAGATCGCCCTTCTGGAGCGGGTGCCCTGCCCGGTCTCGACGCTCACGGTGGGGCTCGAGTGCGGCGGGTCCGATGCCACCTCCGGCATGGCCGCCAACCCGGCCATGGGGGCGTTCAGTGATCTCTTGGTGGCCCAGGGGGCGCAGGTGATCCTGGCCGAGACGAGCGAGCTTCTCGGGGCTGAACACCTCCTGGCCGAGCGCTCGGCCTCACCGGCTGTGCGCGAGCGGCTGCTGGCCGCCGTCGCCGAGTGCGAGCGCTTCCTCAAGGCCACCGGGGAGGACTTTATGAACAAGCAGCCCACCCCCGGCAACGTGCGTGGCGGCATCAGCACGGTGGAAGAGAAGGCCCTCGGAGACGTCCTGAAGGGCGGCACGACGCCGGTGGTCGAGGTGTTGGCCTACGGCCAGCGCCCCACGCTGCCCGGCCTGTCGTTCATGGACACGCCCGGCAACGATCCCGCCTCGGTGACGGGGCTGGTGGGCGCGGGCTGCCAGCTGGTCGCCTTTACCACCGGCCGGGGTAACCCGATGGGCAACGCCATCGCGCCGGTGCTCAAGATCACCGGGAACGCTGCTACCTTTGGCCGCCTTGGTGAGGACATGGATATCGACGCCAGCCCCATCATCTCGGGGAAAGAGACCATTCATCAGGTCGGCCGGCGCATCTTTGAGGCCGCCCTGCGGGTGGCCTCGGGCGAGCAGACCGCTGCCGAACAGGGCGGGCACGCCGAGTTTGCCATGCTGCGCCAGGGGCCGGTCTACTAGGGCGAACCAGCCTGCCAACACAGGGCCGCCCGGGCGCATCGCGCCCGGGCGGCCCTTCTGGTGCCGGCCAGGCCAGCGCCTACCGCACGGCACGCGCCACGGCCGCCGACAGGTTCTGGCAAAAGTGCGCCTCATCGAAGGTGCGGGCGTGCTGCGCGATGGCGACCGGGTCAAACTCGGCCTCATCCAGCCGCCGGACGGCCTCGGCGAGCGACTCGGGGGTCTGCTCGCGGAAGAACAGGCCGGTGACGCCGTCGGCGATCGTATCCAGCGCGCCGCCGGCCCCGTAAGCCACGGCCGGCCGGCCGACGCCCATAGCCTCCACCGGCGTCAGGCAAAAGTCCTCCTCACCCGGCAGGACCAGGGCCCGGCAGTGGGCCATCTGCGCCTGCACCTCTTCGTCGGGGACGTACCCGAGAAACTGGATGTTCGGCCCGGCCAGCGCCTCGAGCGCGCGCCGGTCACGCCCGTCCCCGATGATGCGCAGCGGCAGCCCCAGCATATTGAAGGCGGCCACCGCCAGGTCGATGCGCTTGTAGGGGATCAACCGCGAGACGATGAGGTAATAGTCCTCCGGCTCCGCCTGCGGGGCCACCTCCGGCATGCGCACCGGCGGGTAGATGATGGCTGACTCGCGGCGGTAGACCTTGCGGATCCTCCTCTGCACCGTCCGCGAGATGGCGATGAACTCGTCGACGCGGTCGGCGGCAAGCAGGTCCCACTGGCGGAGGTTGCGCAGGACCAGGGGCAGCGCCAGCCGCGCCGCGCGCCCGACCCCCTCGCGCTCGATGTAGGCATGATAGTTCCACAGGAACCGCGTCGGGGTGAGGCAGTAGCAGAGGTGGGTCGTCTCGGCAGAGGTGATCACCCCGTGGGCAAAGGCGCTGGTAATGCTCAGCACCACGTCGTAGCCGCGTAGGTCTAGCGCCTCAAAGGCCACCGGGTAGAGCGCCAGGTAGGCCTGCGGCAGGCGGCGGCCCAGTGGCAGGCGGTCCACAAAGGTCGGGCGGATATCCCAGGAACGAAAGGAGGCGGGCATCGCGTCTGGCCGGTAGACCGCCGTGTACACCGGGGCCTGCGGGTACATGCGATGGAGGACCTCCAGCACGCGTTCCGCGCCACCGTACTGATTAAGCCAGGAACAGACGATCGCCAGCCTCAAGACAGCCTCTCCCTCTACTTGCCGATGCAAAAAGTGTCGAAAATCGTTTCCAGGAGATCGTCGCCGGCCGTCTCACCGGTGATCTCTCCGAGTGTGTGGATCGCCTCGCTGACGTCCACGGCCACGAGTTCCAGCCCGCCCTCCTGCGACAGGGTTTGCAGCGCCGCGACCACGGCCCCGTGGGCGCGCTGCAACAGGTCACGGTGGCGAGGATCGCTCACCAGCGGCTCCGCGCTGGGCGTGGCCTGGCCAGAAAAGATCACCCGCACCAGGCAGTCCTCGAGGGCGTCCAGCCCGTGGCCATCCAGCGCCGAGACGTACACGTGCGGGGCCTGCGGCAGGAACTGGATGTAGCTATCGATGCGCGGCAGATCGTCCTTGTTCACCACGACGACGACCGGCCGCCTTCCGACGAGCTTGGCGACTTGGTAGTCCTCGGCCGAGGGGATGACGCTGCCATCGACAACGAGGACGATCAGGTCCGCGCGGGCCACGGCCCTCTGGCTGCGCTCGATGCCGAGCTGCTCCACGACGTCGCGCCCTGCGGCGATGCCGGCGGTATCCACGAGGACCACCGGAACGCCCTGGAGGTTGACGGTCTCCTCCACAGTGTCGCGGGTGGTGCCGGGAATGGGCGTGACGATGGCGCGGTCGGTGCGTAGCAGGCGGTTCAGGAGGCTGCTCTTGCCGACGTTGGGGCGCCCGACGATGGCGACGCGCACCCCTTGCCGGTAGACCAGGCCACGCTCGGCGTCTCGCAGGAGGGCCTCGAGGCGCTTTTGGGCGCTGCGCAGGGGGGCGGTGAGGTCCTCCGCCGGGATATCCTCCTCGGGAAAGTCGATGCCCGCTTCGAGCTGGGCCTGGGTACGCAACAGGTCATGCCGCAGGGCGCGCGTCTCACGGGAGAGGTGCCCGCCCAGCTGCTCCACGGCCACGCGCAGCGAGGCATCGGTGCGGGAGGAGATGATGTCGCGGACGGCCTCAGCCTGGGCCAGGTCCAGCCGGCCGTTCAGAAAGGCGCGTAGGGTGAACTCTCCCTCACGCGCCTGCCTGGCGCCCTGGCGCAGGCAGAGGAGCACGACCTCGCGCAGGGGGACCAGGCCGCCGTGGGCGTTGATCTCAACCACGTCCTGGCGCGTGTAGGAGCGGGGCGCCGGCATGTAGGAGAGCAACACCTCGTCGACGCGGCGCTGGGTGGCGGGGTCTACGATGTAGCCGTGCCGCAGCGCAAACGGCGCGATCTCGCCGGCCTGCCCGTCGGAGCCGCAAAAGAGGCGGCGCCCGATCGCCAGCGCCTCGGGGCCGCTGAGGCGCACAATGCCGATCCCGCCCTGCCCCAAGGGGGTGGAGATGGCCACGATGGTGTCGTCAAGGGTGTACATGGTTGCGCTCACAGTGGGCAGGAAGAGCCGTATGCCCCGGGCCTCACGGGGCGGCCGGGTCAGCGCCCGTCCCGCGAGAGATGAACCGCTTCCAACGCCGGTTGAACTCACCACGCGTGAGCATCACGCGGCGGCCGCAGCCCTGGCAGGTCAGCCCGATGTCGGCGCCGATGCGGCGCACCAGCCATTCGTTCGTGCCGCAGGGGTGGCCCTTGCGCAGCTGGACCACGTCGCCCACCTGGACGTCGACGATCATGGCGCAGTCCTCGCCTGGAGGTCCAGGCCGGCCGCGCTCAGCCCGAAAAAGTACAGCGACGTGCTGCCGTAGCGGCGCTCGTCCACCAGGGCCAGGTTGGGGGCCTCCACGGCGTGCCACTCCTTGGGATGAATCTGGACGATGACCTGCCCATCTTCGGACAAGAGCGGCTTTTCGTTCAGGGCCACGAGCGCCCTGGCCCATAGCTCCAGATACTGCGGGGGCGCCACATAGATGTACTCAAAGCGCGTGGCTGGGGCAGCCTGCTCCAGGAAGCGGAACGAGTCCATCTGCACGACGCGGGCGCCCTCGGTGAGGCCGGTGGCCTCCAGGTTGCGCCGGATGGTGCTCACCGCCTTGTGGGCCCGGTCGACAAAAAGGACCTCGGCGGCGCCACGCGAGAGCGCTTCGATCCCCACGCTGCCCGTGCCGGCGAACAGGTCCAGGAAGCGCGTGCCGGCCACGTCCGGCCCGATGATGTTGAAGAGCGATTCCTTGGTGCGGTCGGTGATAGGGCGGGTACCGTCTCCGGGTACCGGCAGCAGCCGGCGCCCCTTGGCGATTCCTGAGATGACTCGCAACGCTCCCCCCCTCTCGATAATGCGGAAAGTGTAGCATGGCCCCCCGCCAGGGTCAACTTGCTGGCCGGAGAGGACTGCCCCGCTCCGCTTTGACAGGCCCCGGCCCGTGGGCTAAGATCGCCCCGCTCGACCCAAGCCGCGCTGTTACCCTGGGACCGGTCACCATGCCCCGCCGCGACCTCGCCGTTATCCGGACAACCTTGCTCGTCGGCCTGCTGCTGGCCAGCGCGGCCGGCTGTGTGGTGGTTGCTTCCCCGCCCGCGGGGCAGCCGACCGCGGTGCCGAGCGTGGCGGCCTCCGCGACGGCCCCCGCGCCGCCGGCAGAGATGGCCACCCCGCTGCCTCCCGCGCCTCCCGCGCCTCCCGCGCCTCCCGCGCCGCCTACGCCCACCGACGTGCCGACCCTCACGCCTACGGCGCCCCCCACCCCCACGGCCACCGAGGTGCCGCCGACCGAGGAACCCACGGCCCTGCCGGGGCCCACGCCGGACGGCGTCTGCCGCAGGCTGCGGGTGCCCATCCTGATGTACCACTACATCTCCGCGGCGCCGGCGGGGGCCAACGCGGTGCGGACGGATCTGTCGCTGCCCCCCGAAAAGTTCGAGGAGCAGCTGGCCTACCTGGAGGCCAACGGCTATACCTCGGTCAGCCTGGAAGACCTGGCGCGAGCGCTCCAGCAGGGCACCCCCCTGCCTGACAAGCCCGTGATCCTGACCTTCGATGACGGCTACCGCGACCACTACACCGAGGCCTTCCCGGCCCTGGCCAGGCACGGCTTTACCGGCACCTTCTTTGTGGTGACGGGCTACCTGGACGAAGAGCGCCCCGAGTACCTGAGCTGGGAGCAGGCCACCGAGATGCACGAGGCCGGCATGGATATCGCCTCGCACACCTTCACCCATCCGGACCTGCGCAACCAGACGGTGGACTATCTCGTCTGGCAGATTCTGGGCTCTAAAGAGGCGATCGAGGCGCGCACCGGGGAGCCGGTGCGCTTTTTCTGCTACCCGGTGGGCCTATACGACGCCCAGGTGATCGAGGTGCTGAAGGCGCTAAACTTCTGGGGGGCAGTGGTGACGAGCCAGGGCCTCGACCATACCAACGACGACCTGTTCACCCTGCAGCGGGTGCGCGTGCACGGGAACTATGGCGCGTGGGAGCTGGCCATGGCCCTCGAGTACCTCGCCAACGTGTCTGAGGAGGACGCGCCGTGTACTATGACTCCCTGACCATGGCCGCCGTGCGCGACCAGATAGCCGCGCAGCTAGTGGGCGGCCGCGTGCAGCGCGTCGTACAGCCGGCGGATCTCTGCGTCGCCCTGGAGGTGTACGCGGGCCAGCGCTACCAGCTGCTGGTGAACGTGGAGGCACAGGCCGCTGGCGTGCTGCTCAGCAGCGTCAAGCCGCGCCGCGGAGTCGAGGTGCCCTCCCAGATGCTCCTGCTGCTGCGCAAATACGTGCGCGGGGCGCGGCTCGAATCGGTCGCGCAGCCCGACCTCGAGCGCGTGCTGCAGCTGGCCTTTGTTGGCGAGGAGGGGCGCGTCACGCTGGTTTGCGAGGTGATGGGGCGCTACTCGAACGCCATTCTCCTCGACGGCCAGGGCACTATCATGGACGCCCTGAAGCGCATCCCCCCGTCGCTCAACCGCTATCGCACGATCCTGCCCAGCCAGACTTACGTTCCCCCGCCCCCGCAGCGCAAGGCCGACCCGCGCCAACTGGCTGCCGCGCCGCTCCTGGAGGCGCTGGCGGCCAGCAGCGAGCCGCTGTTGTGGCGGCGCATCGTGCAGACGGTAGGCGGGGTGAGCCCCATCGTGGCGCGGGAGATCACCTATCGGGCGGCCGGCCGGGCCGACGCGCCCTTTGAGGCCGACCCCGGCCAGGTCGCCGAGATCGCCCACGTGGCGCGTGAGCTGTTCTCCCTGCCAGAGAGCCACGCCTGGGAGCCGTGCGTGGCGTCAGACGACCCCGCGGGCGGCGCGCCGGCGGCCTATGCGGCCTACCCGCTGCGGCACTATCCGCATCGGGAGCCCGCGCCCTCTATCAGTGAGGCGATTGAGGCAGTGCTGGCGGCACGCCAGGCGCTGGACCCCTACGCCCAGGCGCGGCAGCGCCTCCGCGAGGTGATCGCCCAGCAGATCGACCGCGAACGGGGGCGCCTGGCCTCGCTGCGCGAGGCTTTGGTGCCTGAGGAGGAGATCGCCGCCCTGCAGGCCCGCGCGAACGCCATCCTGGCCATGGCCTGGTCCGTGGCGCCCGGCCAGGCCGAGGTCACCGTTGACCCGGTGCTGCTCGGTGGCGAGGCGGGCGGCGCGCCCGTCACCATCGCGCTGGACCCGTCCATGTCGGCCGCGCAGAACGCGCAGGAGATCTTTGCGCGCTGCCGCAAGCGCCAGGCCGCCGGGGCGCAGGTGCCCGCCCTGATCACCGAGACGGAGATGGACATCGCCTACCTGGACCAGCTGCTGACGGACGTGGACCTGGCCACCGATCGCCCCGGCCTGGACGAGGTGGAGCGGGCCCTCCACGCGGCCGGCTACCTATCGACGCGGCCCAAGGCGGCCAAGGCGCCGGCGGCGGGGCAGCCCCTCAGCGTGCGCGGGCCGGGCCGGGTGCCGGTACTGGTGGGGCGCAACAGCCGGGAGAACGACACGGTCACCTTCCGGCAGAGCGCCCCCGGCGATACGTGGCTGCACGCCCACGGCGTGGCCGGGGCGCACGTGATCATCCGCAGCGGCGGCGCGCCGGTAGGGCAAGAAGCGCTCCTGTTTGCCGCGGGCCTGGCGGCCTACTATTCGGCGGCGCGCGATGAGGAGAGCGTGCAGGTGGACTATACCGAGCGCCGGCACGTGCGGCGCATCAAGGGCGGCCGCCCCGGCATGGTCACCTATACGCATGAGGAGACCGTCGTCGTGGCTCCGCGCCCGGCCGACGCTGAGGAAGGCGGATAGAGCAGCTCCCTGGCCCGAAGAAGAACGCGGCCGGCAGCACAGGCGTGCTGCCGGCCGTCGACGTCTGGTGCGGGAGGCAAGTCCTCCGCGCCGTTATCCGCCGATGTGGATCTCGATCGGCGGAGTCTCCACACGGTTGCCAGCCGCGTCGTAGGCTACCACCCAGATGGTGTGCGGCCCAGCGGCTCCGGCCCCGGCGCTCGAGGAGAGCAGCTGCCCGTCCGCCCCGATGACCTCCCAGGCGATGCCGCCGTCCGGCCCGCGGCTGACGCGCGTGGTCTTGAGCAGCTGTCCGTCGCGCTGGACGGTGTGGATGTAGACCGTGCGGTCCCCCTCGACAACGACCTCCTTGCGGTGGAACTCGTCACCGATCTGCTCTTCGATGGGCGCGGGCAGGTCGAAGGTGTGTTCCGGCGTGGGGCCCGTCTTGAGGTTCCAGCGTTTGGTGTAGGGGGCCACCGTGCTGTAGCCGAGATAAATGCCGTCCATGTAGAACTCGACCCGGTCCATGGCGGTATCGTCCACGGCGCTCACGTGGATGCTGATCCACTCGTCCCTCCCCGGGACGAAGCGGTCGCCGGGCCGTGGCGAGAGCACCGTCACCGAGGGCGGGGTGCCGTCGATCATCACCTGGACGGAGAAGGTCTGTACCGAGCCGAAGGCTACGGCGTTGAGCTGTAGCGTATAGAGTCCGCCCAGGCCGGCGGTATCCCACAGCTGCAGGATGTCGTTATCGACCATGTCCCCGCGCTCTCCGCCGATCGGCGTCCACTCGGAGGGGGCCATGCCCGCACCGTACTGCAGGGAAAAGCGCTCCAGCCCCTCAGGGCGCGCGTTGCCGGTGATGGCCACCACGCCGTTCAGCCTGTCGAACTGCCTGGGGCTGGTGATCGAGACGGGCAGGGAGGCCAGGTTGGGCCCGTGCAGCGCGCAGTGCTCCCGGGGAGGCTGGGGGATGCCCTCGTCGCGCACCCAGTCCTCGGCCTCGGCCGGGTACATGGCGTAGACGCGCGTCTCTACCAGGTCGGGCGGGCAGTAGGGCGTGGCGATCAACCCGGTTTCCCGGCAGATCGAGTAGCCCTGGTGGACGTCATCCACCTCGGTGGGTTCGGTGCCCGCAATGAACACTTCTTGGATCTGCGCTGGTGAGAACTCGGTGGGCAGCTTGCCCGAGGTGCTGTCCACGGTGACGGTGACGATGCCCGGCGGCCGCTGGAAGGTCTCCACGGGCAGGTCGCGGTGCAGCCAGTCCATCACGGCGCGCCAGATGGGGGCCGCCACGCGCGAGCCATCGGCGTTCCTCATCCTGATGTGCTCGGTGTTGCCGACCCAGACGCCCACCGCATACTGCGGCGTGTACCCGACGGTCCAGCCGTCGTAAAAGTCGTTGGTGGTGCCGGTCTTGACGGCGGTGGGCCGGTCCGGCACGTACATTGGGCTGTTCGGGCCGAACACGGGCGTGCGGGCGCCATTGTCTGACAGGACATCGGAGATCAGGTAGGCGACCTCCGGGCTCAGGATGTTGCGGCGCTCCGGTTCGTCATACTCGTAGAGGACGTTGCCCTTGGCATCGCTCACCTTGAGCAGCACCACCGGGTCGAGCGTGCGCATCCCGGGGGTCTGGTTTTCGGCGGGGACCGGGGCGCCCAGCATGCTGCCGCCATTGGCAAAGACGCCAAAGGCGTAGACCATGTCCAGCAGCTTGACCGGGTAACCCCCCAGGGCCAGGGAGAGGCCATGGTGGGCCTCTTCGAGATCGGTGATGCCCAGCGCGTGGGCCATGTTCACGGCGTTCTCGATGCCCACCTGGTCCAGCACGGCGACGGCCGGGATGTTGTACGACCCGGCCAGCGCGCGGCGCAGGGTCATCGGCCCGCTGTACCTGCGCGAATAGTTCTCAGGGACGTAAGGCGGGTTGGGAGGATCGGGGAAGCTGGTGCGCACGTCCATGACCATCGTCGCCGGGGTGAGCCCCTGGGCAAAGGCCGTGGCGTACACGATCGGCTTGATGCTCGAGCCCGGCTGGCGCGGCGATAGAGCCATGTTCACCTGGCCAGAGCGCTCGTCCGAGTAATCGACGCTGCCCAGAATCGCCAGCACCTCGGCCGTCTTGACGTCGACGACGACGACGGCGGCGTCGTTGGCGTTGTGCTGCTCGCGCAGGTCGCCGATCCGTTCCTGGGTCAGGCGCGTGACCTCATCCTGCACGGACAGATCGACCGAGGTGATCACCTGGAGGCCGCCGCCGTTGACGGCGTCGACGCCGAAGGTGTCTTCGAGGACCCTTCTGGCATAGACCACATAGTGGGGGGCCACCATGGTGTTGTCGAGCGGTGTGATGGCGATCGGTTCCTGCTTGGCGGCGTAGGCCTCGGCGGCGGTGATATAGCCCTGCAGGTACATCTCGTCCAGGACGAGCTCCTGGCGGTCCTTGGCCTCCTTCGGCCGGTCGATGGGGTTCAGGGCCGGGTCGTTAGGGAGCGGCACCAGCATGGCCGCCTCGGCCAGGGTGAGGTCCTCCACATGCTTGCTAAAGTAGACCTGCGCGGCGGCCTCCACGCCGATGGCCATGCGCCCGTAGGGAATGGTGTTCAGGTACCATTCCAGGATGCGGTTGCGGCCCTCCACGCCCGGGTAGCGGCGCGTCAGTTCGATGGCCAGCACCATCTCTTTGAGCTTGCGCGAGTAGCTTCGCTTGATGCGCTCCTCGTACGACATGATTACGTTGCGCACCAGCTGCTGCGTGATGGAGCTACCGCCGCCCTCGTCCTCCCCGCGCACGATGCCCCAGACGGCGCGGCCGATGCCGCGCACGTTGATGCCGCCCGGGTTGGTGTAAAAGGTGCGGTCTTCCATCGCCACCGTCGCCTGTTGCAGATACTCTGGGATCTGGTCCAGGGAGACGGCTGTGCGGTGGCCCTCTGGCGGGATGATCTCGTACAGGACGACCTGGCCGGTGCGGTCGTAGAGGCGGGTGGTCTCAAACTGCTGCACGCTCAGCTGGCCGATCTCGTCGGCCGAGGGCAGGTCCTGGATGTAGGAGGCGTACAGGCTGTAGGCGCCGGCCACGCCGGTGAACACGAACAGGAGGGAACTCAGCACAATCGCCGAGATGCCCACTAGGGCAAAGCGGAGGGCTGCAAGCCCTCCGCTCTGTCGGGGGCGCCGCATGCGGCGACGCAGCAGGACGAGGTCCATGTCTAGTCCTCGGGGGCCAGATCGCTGTCTAGGTCGTCCGGCTCCCCATCGTCGTCATCTTCAGTGTCCAGGTCATCGAACAGGTCGTCGGCCTGATCGTCGTCGGCCTGATCGTCGTCGGCCTGATCGTCGTCGGCCTGATCGTCGTCAGCCTGGTCGTCGTCGGCGGGTTCGAGGTCAGTGGCCAGGTCGTCCCCTTCGTCCTCGGCGTCCTCATCCTCCGAGGAGCCCAGCAGGACCGACTCAAAGCCGGGGTGCTCGCGGAACGGGTCGGGGCCGTACAGGTCTGCCCCGAACTCGCCCAGGAAGTCGGTCTCCAGAGAGACGAGCTCTTCCTCGGTCGGCTCGGCCTCGGCCTCCCCCTGGCGCTGGACGCGGAAGCCCGTGCCCGCCGGGATCAGCTTGCCGATGATGACGCTTTCCTTGAGGCCGCGCAGCTCGTCGACCTTGCCCTCGATGGCGGCGTTCGCCAGGACGCTGATGGTGTGCTGGAAGGAGGCGGCCGACAGGAAGCTGTCCGTGTTCAGGGCTGCCTTGGTGATTCCCAGCAGCACCGGCTCTGCGGTGACGGGCTCGCCGCCCTGGGCGATCAGCTCATCGTTCAGCTGCTCGAGCTCCATCCGGTCGATCAGCTGGCCGGGCAGCAGCTCTGAATCGCCGCTTGACGTGATGCGCACGCGCCGCAGCATCTGGCGCACGATCACCTCGATGTGCTTGTCGTTGATGATCACGCCTTGCGAGCGGTACACCTCCTGGATGTCGGAGACCAGGTACTCGCGCACCGCCTCGACGCCCTGGATAGCCAGCACCTGGTGCGGGTTCCTGGCGCCTTCGGTGATCATGTCACCCGCGGTGATGCGCTGGCCGTCGAGCACGCGCAGCCGCGCCGTCACGGGGATCTCGTACTCACGCTCCTGCTTTTCCTCGACGATGACCACGATGTCGTGATCCTCGAGGCTGACCCGCCCGGCCACCTTGGCGAGGACGTCTTCCCCCTCGCCGCCGCTGGCCAGCATCTGCCCCTCGGACACCTGGTCGCCGTCCAACACCTCGGCAACCTGCCCGTCGTCGAGCGGGTGGCTGACCCGCTTGACGTCGCTGGCCACGATGTGCACCCAGCGCAGGTCGCCCTGGGTGACCAGCTGCACCTGCCCGCCGATCTCGGCGAGGATCGCCTCGCCCTTGGGGATGCGGGCCTCGAACAGCTCCTGCACGCGCGGCAGACCCTGGGTGATGTCACCCGCGCCGGCCACACCACCGGTATGGAAGGTCCGCAGCGTTAGCTGGGTGCCCGGCTCACCGATCGACTGGGCGGCCACGATGCCCACCGCCTCACCCAGGCGCACGTCGGCGCAGCGCCCCAGGTCGCGCCCGTAGCAGCGCATGCACAGGCCGAACTGCAGGGAGCAGGTGAGCGCCGACCGCACCACCACGCTGGTCAGGCCGGCGGCGGCGATGGCCGCGGCGATCTCTTCGTCGATCATAGTCTCTCGGTCGCACAGGATCTCGCCCGACTTGGACACGACGTCGGCGGCCGGGTAGCGCCCCAACAGGGCCGCGGCAAAGGGCTCGCCCCTCTTGCGCGAGTCCGCTGCGAGCAGGGTGATGCCCTGGGTAGTGCCGCAGTCCTCGGTCTGGATGATCACGTCCTGGGCCACGTCCACCAGGCGACGGGTCAGGTAGCCGGCGTCGGCCGTGCGCAGGGCCGTGTCTGCCAGGCCCTTACGCGAGCCGTGCGTGGAGATAAAGTACTCCAGAGAGCTGAGGCCCTCGCGGAAGTTGGACTGGATGGGCAGGTCGATGATGTGTCCGCCCGGGTCGGCCATTAGGCCGCGCATGCCGGCCAGCTGGCGGATCGGCTGCATGGCGCCCTTGGTGGAGCCCGAGTTCACCATGATGCCCAGGGGGCCGTAAGGGTCGAGGTGCTTGGCCACCGCAGCGGTGACGTCCTCGGTCGCCTCCGTCCACAGCTCGACGCGCTTGACGTAACGCTCATTGTCGGTGATCAGGCCACGGCGGTACTGCCGGTCGACCTCGGCCACGCGGGCGTTCACCTGCTCCAGGATGACGGCCTTTTCCGGCGGCACCAGGATGTCGCTGATGGCGATGGTCGTGCCAGACTGCATCGCGTAACGGAAGCCGATGTCCTTGATGGCGTCGACCAGCTCTGCGGTGCCCTCCAGGCCCAGCTTGCTGTAGCCTTCGGCCACCAGGGCCTTGAGCCCGCCGCGATCCAACTCGTGGTTGACGAAGCGCAGCTCGGCGGGGAGCGCCGCGTTGAACAGCACCCGCCCCACCGACGTGTCGATGATCTGGGGCTCGGCATCCTCGCTGGCCTTGTAGAGCAGCCTGATGCAGGCGTGGATGTGCACCTTGCCCAGCGAGTAGGCCATCTCGACCTCATCCGAGGAGGAGAAGATCTTGCCCTCGCCCTTCATGCCCGGCTGCGCCAGGGTGAGGTAGTAGCAGCCCAGGACCATGTCCTTGGTGGGGCTGACTTCAGGCTCGCCGTTGGCAGGCCGCAGCAGGTTGCGGCTGGAAAGCATCAGCTCACGGGCCTCCTGCACGGCTGCTTCCGACAGGGGCACGTGGACGGCCATCTGGTCACCGTCAAAGTCGGCGTTAAAGGCCGAGCAGACCAGCGGGTGGATGTGAATGGCGCTGCCTTCCACCAGCTGCGGCTCAAAGGCCTGGATGCCGAGGCGGTGCAGCGTTGGCGCGCGGTTGAGCAGCACCGGGCGCGTGGTGATGACCTCCTCGAGCACTTCCCACACCTCGGGCACCTCGCGCTCGATGAGGCGCTTGGCCCCCTTGACGTTGATGGCGTGGTTGTACTCGACCAGCTTTTGCATCACGAACGGGCGGAACAGCTCGAGCGCCATGCGCTTGGGCAGGCCACACTGGTGCAGCTTGAGCTTGGGGCCGACCACGATCACCGAACGACCGGAGTAGTCGACGCGCTTGCCCAACAGGTTGCGGCGGAAGCGGCCTTGCTTGCCCTTGAGCATGTCGCTCAGGCTCTTAAGCTTGCGCTTACCGCTGCGGCTGACGGCGCGCCCGCGGCGTCCGTTGTCGATCAGGCTGTCCACCGCCTCCTGCAACATGCGCTTCTCGTTGCGCACAATCACATCCGGCGCGCCCAATTCCATCAGGCGATGCAGACGGTTGTTGCGGTTGATCACGCGCCGGTACAGGTCATTCAGGTCCGACGTAGCGAAGCGACCGCCGTCCAACTGCACCATCGGGCGCAGGTCAGGCGGGATCACCGGCAGCGCCGTCAGGATCATCCACTCCGGCCTG
>JAAZBY010000441.1 GCA_012513595.1 Chloroflexota bacterium | reverse complement strand
GTTGAGGGGATGGGGGGCGTCCAGGTCGCTGGCGTACTCGCGCTCGGCGCCATCGGCAAAGGCCACCCGGATGACGCGGAACTCCCCGTACCGCGGGTTGTGGCCCTCACGGATGGCGGTCACCTTGCCGCCAGCAAAGTCCAGGGCGGAGAAGATCAGCTGCTGTCCGACCGTGTAGGTCCCCTTGGGCTGGTAGACGTCGCCGCTGGCAGCCTGGCGGGCAGCCGCCTCACGCTCCTGCTGGATGCGTCGCAGGATCACCGTCGAAGCCAGCACCGCGAGGGGTTGCGGCCGCCCTGACTCCAGGATGGCCCCGGTGACGAGGTCGAGGTCCTCCTCCGTCACCCTGTACTCGTCACGCCAGAACGTCTCCGTCTGGGTCTTGAGCTTGCGGACAGCAGCCATACACTCCTCCTCAGGCAGGGTTGCCCTCGTGGGTCGTTCACACGGAAAAGGCCCCGGCCAGCGATGGCCCGAAGCCTTGGATCATGGTGGGCGAAACAGGGCTCGAACCTGTGACCCCTTCCTTGTAAGGGAAGTGCTCTCCCAGCTGAGCTATTCGCCCTCTGCCACCATAAGCCTGACGGCAGAAGAGTGTACCATACAAGCGGAGCAGGGTCAAGAAGGGGCGCGACCGGCCGGCCGCGGCGGAGGCCAGTCTCTGTCCTGTTGGATGGAGCCTACTCGTCGGCGCCTTGTTCGGAGTCCGGTGCGCCTAGTCATGCGGGCGCGTGAAGGGACCCCTGAGCAGGGCGTGCTCCAAGCCGACTGGCGACGCGGCCTGCGGAGCCACGGCTCCGTAGGCTGGGGCCTGAGTACCCAGACCGCACCAGCCTGAGGCGACGAGCGGCACCTGCACCTGCCCGCGCGCTATGAAGGGCTGCACCGACACACGCACGGCCTGCCGATCCCTGTACGACCAGTAGACCGTCAGTGTCACCTCGGCCTTGGCTCCGGCGGGCCACTTGGTCGGGTCCACAACCAGGACCGGAGGCTGCTCGAGCGTCCCCCACGCGTTCTGCGGGCTCAGCCAGTCGACGCTCTCGGACAGCGTCCAGCGAGGCAGGCCTTGGGTGTCGACCGCGGCGAGCGGGATTACCGAATGCACGGGATCGCTGCTGTCCTCCGGAAGACCGACACGGACGGTCGACGCCGTCGGCAACAAGGTGGGACGGCGATATACGAACACCGCCTCATCCGTCAGAAGCAGCGGCAGCGGCTGCCCGGCCCGCAGCCCGACGGCAGGCCCAAGGCAGCCCGGCCCCCCCTCTCTGGTTCCGAACGAACCGGGCAGTGGGAACCAAGACCGTCCGCCGTCTTCGCTCACGCGCGGTCCGTCTTCGGCACAGCAGGCATACAGAGTGCCGTCCTGAGCGAAGCGAGGCGACCAGGCGATAGAGTCGGATGGCGCGCGGACAGGTACCAGGGCTAGCGGTTGCCAACTGTCACCGGCATCGCGTGATATGGTCAGCGACTGGCTTGCGTTGCTGCTCGCTATCATAGTCCGGTCTCCCGCAAAGGCTGGCGAGAGGGCGACCGAGGTGAACCAGCCCAGGGGTGGCTCGGACGTAGGCCTCAGCAGATCCCAGGTCGCTCCGCCATCCACAGTCCGCCGCACACCGCTATAGAGGGCGAACAGGATCTGGCTATCCAGCGGAGGCGCTGCGAAGCTCACCCAGTCATCTTCACTGGTCTTGAACACGGTTGTCCACGTGGCCCCGCAATCCACACTTCTCTGGAGATGCCAGCCATTGCGATTGATGTAGAGCGCATAGGAGTCTCCATCCAGTGGCAACAGGTAGAGTTCGACGATGCGATCACCGCCTCCTGAGAGTCGTTGCCATGTCGCTCCGAGGTCGCGAGACCGGAAGAGGCCGTCGTTGCCACCGACATACAGTGACCCGTCCGGTGCAAAGAGCAGTCCAGGGGGACTCTCCAGAGGGGAAGTCGGCAGAGGCGTGCCCAGCCGCATCCACGTCTGCCCGGCATCGGTCGACACAAACCCAGCATCGGGATCCAGCGTCGCCACCATAGTGCGGTCTGCGGAGTATCGTGGCGAAAAGGCCACCAGGCTTCTCAGCCCGAAGGTACTGATGCCGGGGAGACGGATCTCTGCCCATTGCCTCCCTCCGTCGGCAGTCCTGAGCAGGCTCGAGTACCGAACGCCGCCAGGTATGAAAGCTGTGCCATCGGCCTCATAGGTCGGCGAGACGACCATTCGGTTCCAACACGAGATGATGGGCAGAGACCTGGCGCGCATTCGCCACCCTGGCGAGCTGGGCTCCCGCACCCAGAGCTCGCGCGGTGCCTGTTCGGGAAGCCGGGCCTCGCTTCTCCGGAGGTACACCGTGTCCCCTTGCTCGGGCGAGAACGGGCTGACCTGGACCTCGGCCATGTACCCCGGTACAGTGGTCTCCCAAGTTTCGCCGAGGTCCGACGAAGCCACCAGCGGGCCGGAAGCCCCGGGAAGACCGGCCATCGCATACAGGACAACCCCCTGTCCCGGGTCAAAGGCGACCGCGATCCGCGAGAAGATGCTCTCCGAGAGCAGGTACCACGTCGAGCCGCAGTCGAGGCTCACGATCAGGCCCCAGTACGTAGCAGCAAAGATCGCGTGCGCGGCGCCCAGCGCCAGGATATCGACCTCATAGACACAGTTGCCAGACGCCCTGAGCAGGCCCGGCGCAAGGTCCGTCCAGCTTGCCCCCCCATCCGTAGATCGCCAGAGGTCCCCGTCCTCCATACGGACGTAGACTGTGCGATCCACGGGGAAGCTCGGCGACAGGTGCACCTGGGTGACCCCGACCGTCACGAGAATCGTGCGCCAGGTCTCGCCGGCGTCAGTGGACACTACCAGGCCGCCTGCCCTGTAGGTCGCATACGAGGCGTAAAGAGTGCGATCCTCACCATATCCTGGTGATATGGCGATATCCGTCAGCGGCGATGGCGAGGCAAGAACCTGACTCCAGGACGTGCCGCCGTCGGTGGAGCGCAGTATGCTCGAACTCGGGGATCCCGCGTACATTGTATGGTCGCGAGCGTAGGCCGGCGAGACCGCCAGGGGGCCGTTGCCATGGTCAGGCCCCCCCAACGAGACCGGGCCGAGCAAAAACCACGACACCCCACCGTCGACCGAGCGGTACAGGCGACCATCTGAGTAGCAGAACAGCGTTCCGTCCGGGCCAGGGACTATCCGTCCCTCCGGGAGCTGGTAGGTGACCATGTGTCCGGTCGGGGCGAAAGGTTCGAACGGGGGTGGGCCTGCCAGGGCTACATCGGGCGGTGTGGCAGCCGGCCCCTCGGCATGGACGGGGGCCACGGTAAGCACTAGCGCTATGAGGAGGGCCAGGCGCCCCAGCCCTGCCAGTCGCCGGCGGGGCAGGGTGGGTGAAGCATGATGGTACATGGCGTTCCCCCTGAGCACGGCGTGCGACGGCCGCACGGTCCACTGCAGACGCGCTCATAGCAGAGACACACACGTCGTGAGGAGCGCTCCCCCCCCCCGGCAGCGCCCCGCGGAACTGGCCCGGTCCCGTTCAGCGAGATCCTCTCTCGCAGCCTACATGACCTCCGGAGTCGTCATCCCCATGAGCCGCAGCGTCCGCGCCAACACGATCTTGCAGGCTGAGACCAGCTTGAGCCGCGCCGCGGTGATGGCCTCATCCCCCGCCTCCGAGCTCACCACGCGGCAGTCTCGGTAGAAGGAGTGGAAATCCGCGGCCAAGTCCTGGGCATAGTACGTCAGGGAGTGCGGCGTCACCGTGCGGGCCGCGTCGCGCACCACTTCGGGCAGGCGCAGCATGCGCCGGATCAGAGCCTGCTCCGGGGCAGAGGTCAGCAGGCTGACGTCGCCGTCCGCATAGTCCAGCTGGCCGGCGTGCCGCAGGATCGAGGCGATCCGCGCGTGCGCGTACTGCACGTAAAACACCGGGTTCACGTCCGACTGCTCTTTGGCCAGGGTGAGGTCAAAGTCCATCTGGCTGTCGGCCGACCGCGACAGGAGGAAGAAGCGCACCGCGTCGGGGCCCACTTCCTCAAGCACCTCGCGCAGCGTGATGATATCCCCGGTGCGCTTGGAAAGGCGCACCACCTCACCGCCCCGCTTGAGCGTCACCAGCTGGTAGAGGACGATGGTCAGCCTGGCCGGATCCAGGCCCAGGGCCCTCATCATGGCGCGCATGCGCGGCACGTGCCCCTGATGATCGGCCCCCCACACGTCGATGACCCAGTCATAGCCGCGGTCGACGAACTTGTCCAGGTGATAGGCGATGTCGGAGGCGAAGTACCCGGGCGTGCCGTCCGAGCGGACGATCACCTCGTCCTTGGGCTCGCCGAACTGGGTGGCGGTGAACCACACCGCGCCATCGTGGAGGTCGATGTAGCCCCCCTCGCGCAGAATGGTCATCACACGCGCGTACTTGCCGTCATCGTACAGGGACTGCTCCGAGAACCAGCGTTCATAGTGCACACCCATCAGCGCCAGGTCATCCTTGGCCTGCGCGACCACGCGCTCGCGGCCCAGCCGGCCCAGTGTCTTCAGCGCCTCCTCGCGCGGCAGGCTCAAGAAGCGGTCGCCCTCTTCGGCAGCGATCTCGGCGCCGAGCTCGACCATGTTCTGGCCATGGTAGCCCTCCTCGGGCACCTCTTCGTCGCGCCCGAACGCCTGAGCATAGCGGGCATAGAGCGTCTCATAGAACGCCGACATCCGCGAGCCGGCGTCGTTCACATAGTACTCGCGGTCCACCTGGTATCCGGCGGCCGCGAGCACCGCCGCGATGGCGTCCCCCAGGACGGCGTTGCGCGCCGAACCCACGTGCAGCGGCCCGGTGGGGTTGGCGCTCACGAACTCCACCTGCACGCGGCGCCCCTGGCCGACGTCCACACACCCATAGGCGTCACCGGCGGATAGGACCGCCTCCACCTGGGCCGCCACCCAGGCGTCATCCAGGCGAAAGTTGATGAACCCGGGATGGGCCACCTCGGCCGAGCCCAAAAAGTCCGGCTTGCGCAGGTGCTTGAGCGCGGCCTCGGCGATCTTGACGGGCGCCATGCGCGCCAGGCGCGCCAGCTGCATGCACACCGGCGTGGCATAGTCGCCCATTTCGGCCTGCTTGGGGCGCTCGATGCCCACGCTCTCCGGAAGGTCAAAAGCCGGCAGGTCCCCCTTGGCCTGCGCCTTCTTGAGGGCCGCCCGCACTGCGCGTTCCAGCTCTACGTCCACCATCATCACTTACTTCATCTCCATCCAGTTCTTGCCTATCGCCACGTCTACCTTGAGCGGGACGCTGAGCTGGTACGCGTTCTCCATCGTAGATACGACGAGTGCGCTGGCCCGAGGCACTTCGTCTTGCGGCACCTCGAGCACGAGCTCGTCGTGCACCTGCAGCACCATGCGCGCCCTGAGCCCCTCCTCCTGCAGCAGGCGATGCAGGGCGATCATGGCCAGCTTGATGATGTCCGCGGCGCTGCCCTGGATGGGCATGTTGATCGCCTGCCGCTCTGCGGCCCGGATCAGGCCGCGGTTGGCCGGGCCGCTGGCGCGCAGCTCGGGAAAGTACCTGCGGCGCCCGAGAACGGTCTGCACGTAGCCCTCGCGGCGGGCAAACGCTACCGTCCCGTCCAGATACTCTTTCACACGCTGGAAGCGCCCAAAGTAGGCGTCGATGAACTCGCGGGCCTCGTCGACCGAGAGATCGGTGCGTGACGAGAGGCCATAGTCGCCCATCCCGTACATTAGGCCAAAGTTGATCGTCTTGGCCAGGGCGCGCTGGTCAGGCGTGACCGTCTCCAGCGGCACGCCCAGGATGGCCGCCGCCGTGCTGGCGTGGACGTCCTCGTCGCGGGCAAAGGCGCCCAGCAGTTCCGGGTCCTGCGAGAGGTGGGCCAGAAGGCGCAGCTCCACCTGGGAATAGTCGGCGCCCAGCAGCACGTGCCCCTCAGGCGCGACGAAGGCCCCGCGCACCTGCCGGCCGAGCTCCGTACGCACGGGGATGTTCTGCAGGTTCGGTTCGCTGGAGGCCAGCCGCCCGGTGCTGGTGCTCGTCTGGCTCAGCCAGGTGTGCACCCTGCCCGTGGTGGGGTTGACCAGGGTCGGCAGCGTGTCAACGTAGGTGCCTTTGATCTTTTCCAGGCTGCGGTGCTCGAGGATGAGGTTGACGATGGGGTGCTTGTCCTGCAGCGCCTCCAGGACGGCGGCGTCGGTAGAGTGCCCCGTGCGCGTACGGCGAATGGACGGCAGACCCAGGTCATCGAACAGCACCTCGGCAAGCTGCTTGGGTGAGTTCAGGTTGAAAGGCCGGCCCGCTTGGGTGGTGATCTGCTCCGAAAGCTCGGCGAGGCGGGCGGTCAGCTCCCGGGACATCGCCTCGAGATAGGCGACGTCTACGACCATGCCGCGCATCTCGATGTCCATGAGAATGGGCACCAACGGCATCTCGACGTCGTGGAAGAGGCCCTCCTGCGCGGTCTCGCGCAGACCCTGCTCCAGCAGGTCGGCCAGGCGCAGGGTCATGTCCGCATCGGCGCCGCAATAGTCGGCCACGCGCCGAACGGGCAGCATGTCCAGCGTGACCTGGTTGCGCCCTTTGCCGATGAGGTCCTCGATCGGCTGCATCTCGACGCCCAGCCGCTGCAGCGCCTGCGCCTTGAGGCCGATCCCGCGCCCGGAGGGCTCCAGTAGCCAGGCGGCCAGCATGGTGTCAAACGCCAGGCCCTGGACGGGCAGACCGTGGCGGGCCAGGACGGTCATGTCGAACTTGGCGTTGTGGCACACCTTGGCGACGGCGCCGTCAGCCAGGAGCGGGGACAGGATGCGCTGCACCTCTGCCAGCGGGAGTTGGGCGCCTGGCCGCAGCCTCTCGTCGTGGCCGACCGGGATGTAGGAGGCCGTCCCGGGCCCCTCTGCGACGCCTATACCCACCAGGCGGGTGCCCATGGCGTCTGTCGAGGTCGTCTCGGTGTCCAGGGCGAACCGCCCCGCCGCCCGCAGGCGCTTCACCAGGGCCTCCAGCGCGGGGACCGTGTCTACCACGGCGTACTCTGCCCCTGCTGGCTGCCCCCCGCCCGGCTCTTGGCCGCCGAACAGCGAGAGCTGCAGCCCCGCCCCGGCCGGGGCAGCCACTTCATCCCCGGGGATGCGGCTCACCAACGAGGTGAAACCCAGCCGGCGGAACAGGTCGCGCACCTCGGCGCGATCGTACTGCCCCCAGGTACTCGTGGCCACGTCCAGCTGGACGTCGGGCACGTCGCGCACGATGGTCACGAGCTGCTTGCTCATCTCGGCCGAGGCGCGCCCCTGCTCCAGCGCCGTCCGGAAGCGTGGCGGTTTGACCTCCTCGAGGTGGGCGTAAATCTCCTCCAGGGTGCCGTACTCCTGCAGGAGCCGTGTGGCCGTCTTGTCTCCCACGCCGCTCACGCCGGGGATGTTGTCCGACGTGTCGCCCACCAGGGCTTTGTAGTCGATCAGCTGCTCGGGGGTCAGGCCGTACCGCTCCAGCACGGCCTCGCGGTCGTAGAGCTTGGTCTCTGCCACAGTGCGCTGCGGATAGAGCACTCGCACATGGTCAGAGACCAGTTGAAACGTATCCGTATCGCCAGTGGCGATGATCGTGTCGAGCCCCTCGGCGTTGGCCTGCGCCGACAGGGTGCCGAGAAGATCGTCCGCCTCGTAGCCTTCCTTCACCACGATCGGGATATGGAGCGCCTGGACTACCTCGCCGATGCGCTCGAACTGGGTGCGCAGATCATCGGGCGTCTCGGCACGGGTGGCCTTGTAGCCATCGTAGCTTTCGTGGCGGAAGGTACGCCCCGAGTCGAACGTGGCGATGATGCAGTCGGGCTGCAGGTCCGCAATCGCCTTGAGCAGCATGTTGGCGAAACCAAAGACGGCGTTGCTGGGCTCGCCGTCCGGGGTCGTCAGCGGCGGGATGGCGTGGTAGGCCCGATAGGCCATGGCGTGCCCATCAAGCAGCAACAGTCGTTTTTTCTCGCTCATGCGGTCACCCCCTCCGGACGATTATACCACACGGGGCCGATGCGGCAATCCCTCGCCGCGCACGCCTTGGCGGCTCACGCGCCTCGGGGTCGACGTAGCCCTCCGTCAGCACCGGTCTGCGCCGACAGAGCATGCCGAGCTGCGCGCCGGGGCCGCGGGTAGGCCCCGAGCGTAGACCGCATGCGCTTCCGGGGCTTCTGTGGCGCCACGCGCAGCCACCGGACCTCCAGGGCGCTGAGAGGGCTCTTGCGGAAACCGCCGGACTTGTGTATGCTTGCCCGTTGGCGGGCCACACCCCGCTCTAGGGATATCCTGTGCATTATGTCGAGGTCTATGCGCACCGTGCTAGAACAGTTGGAACACAACGGCATCGTCGTCCCCGCTCCGCCCGAGCCGCGGGGCCTGGTCGTCAACGTGCGCGGCGTTCCGCGCCCGCTGTCGCCCAAGGAAGAAGAGATGGTCATGGCCTTCGCCGCCAAGAAGGACACCGACTATGTCCGCGATGACGTCTTTGTGGCCAACTTTATGTCGGACCTGAGCGCCGAGATGGGTGTTGCCCCTCCTCTGCGGCACGACGAGATCGACTGGGAGCCCCTGCACCGCATCGTCGACGGGGAGCGCGAGGCCAGGGCCGGCCTCACTCCCGAGGAGCGCAAAGCCGGCGCTGCCGCGCGCAAGGCGGCTCGTGAGGAGATGAAGGCCACCTACGGGTACGCCATCGTGAACGGCCGGCGCGTGGAGCTCGGCAACTATATGACCGAGCCGAGCGGCATCTTTATGGGGCGCGGCGAGCATCCCCTGCGCGGGCGCTGGAAAGAGGGCGCACAGGAGTCCGACGTCACCCTCAACCTCAGCCCTGACGCTGCCACGCCCCCCGGCCAGTGGGAGCAGATCGTCTGGCAGCCCGAGTCGATGTGGGTGGCCCGCTGGAAGGACAAACTGTCCGACAAACTCAAGTACGTCTGGCTCGGCGACACCGCCCCCCTCAAGCAAGAGCGGGAGATGCGCAAGTTCGACAAGGCCATCCGCCTAGATGCCGAGCTGGACCGCGTGCGGGCCCGGATCGAAGAGGACCTGCGCGACGAGCGACCCCTGCGCCGGCGGATTGCCACCGCCTGTTACCTCATCGACGCCCTCTGCCTGCGCGTGGGGGATGAGAAGGACCCCGACGAGGCCGATACGGTCGGCGCCACGACGCTGCGCCCCGAGCACGTCCACCTGCTCGATAACGGCCTGGTCGAGTTCCGCTTCCTGGGTAAGGACTCGGTCGAGTGGCACCGGCAGATCGAGCTGCCCGAGCAGGTCCGTGCCAACCTGAAAGAACTGATCGACGCGGCACGCCCCTCCGAGGGGGCGGCACGGGACCTCGCCCAGATCTTTCCGAACGTCAGCAGCCGCACGGTGAACAGCTACCTATCGAGCATAGTCCCGGGGCTCTCGGCCAAGGTCTTCCGTACCCACCACGCCACCGTGTCGGTGCGGCGTAGCCTGGACGAATCGGGCGTGCGCAAGACCGATCCGGAGTACAAAAAGTGGCGGGCCGCCAGCCTGGCGAACGTCAGCGCGGCGATCCTCTGCAACCACAACCGCAAGGCTACCGGAGACTGGAAGAAGGCCCTTGAGCGCTACGCAGCGCGCCGCGGAACGGCCCAGGAGCGCATCGATCGCGCCGACGAGGCCGTGAAGGCGGCCCGCGGGCGCCTCGCCGCCCTGCGCGAGGACGTCGCGGCGTTGCCGCCAGCCTCCGAGGCCACTCCTGCGCAGGCCAGGGCGCACCAGCGGTACAAGAAGCGCATCGCCACGGCCAAGAGGCAGCTCGCGGCGGCCCGCCAGCGCAAGAAGCGGGCCCAGGATGCCTTGGGCAAGGTGAACAGTCAACAGAGTATCGCCGGGAAAAAGCGCACCTGGAACCTCAGCACCAGCCTCAAGTCGTATATCGACCCGCGCGTGTACCATGCCTGGGGCCAGCGGGTGGACTATGACGTCCTGGAGCGCTACTACCCGGCCACGCTGCGCCGCAAGTACCTGTGGGTGCGCGCCGACGACGAGAGCGCCGAGCTGCCCGCTGGCAGCGACATCACCGTGCGCCCCTGCATGGCCAGCGACCTCGGCGCAGTTGTGGCGCTGTTCGCCGCGGTGAAGGAAGAGCATCCTCACCTGGACCTGCCCCTGGCCGTCGATGACGTCGCCGAGCGGTACCTGCCATCGCTGGGAGGCACCTGGAAAGAGGCCGCCATCGCCCTCGACGAGGAGCAGATCATCCTGGCGTTCGCGGCGCTGGGCCCCGAGTGGACCGAGGGTGGCGAGGACCTGGTGGACGTGCTGGCCATCAACCATCCGCAGTTTGCCAGTGAGGCTCTGTCGGCGTTGGTGGCCCACCACCTAAACCAGGCACTGGCGGCACACAACGCCCTAACGCCGCGCAAGACGCTTCAGCTGCGCCCCAAGGACGGTGCCTGGCTCGCCGCAATGCCTGAGATGGCCGAGGCCCTCGGCCTCGACGAGTACGAGGACGACGAGCCTCAGCCCGCAGAAGACGAGGACAGCGACGATAGCGACACGCCCGACGCGGACGAGTAGCCCAAGGGGAGCCGACGCCTCCGCGGGTGGCCGGGGCTAGTTATGTCACCTCACTCCCTAGTCGGTCGCGAACAGGTAGTCCAGCAGCGCGCCCACGTGGCCAAAGTCGGCCACGATGATGTGTGCCCCGGCCTCGGCCAGGCGTTCCCTCTTCCAAGGGTCCACGCGGCCCGAGCGCCCCACCTCGTCGCTGGCCACGCCGACGGTGAGGCCGCCGACTGCGACGGTCTCTTCGATCTCTACGTAACCGTCGCCAAAGGTGACCAGTTCGTGCCCGTGCAGGTCGTTGTCCCGCAGGATCGCCTCGATCACCATGGCCTTCGAGAAGGCTCCCAGGTCGGCGACGGCGCCGTAGATGTGGCCATCAAAGTAGTCCGCCAGGCCCAGGGCGGTGACCTCGTCGCGAACGTACTCCAGGTCGGTGCCGCTGGCTAGGTAGCAGCGCACGCCACGCTCCGCCAGGGATGTCAGCACCTGCTCGGCCCCGGGCACCATCAGGTCCTCACGCGGAATGCTCCCGGCTTTGAGGCCTGCGACGCGCCCCTTGATGCGCTCCCAGAGCTCGTCCAGGTACTGCTGCTTGTAGGCGGTGGCCGGGAGGGGCTCGCCGCCCCGCTCGCGCACCATGTCCGTCAGGCCCATCATCTGGTAGATGGTTTGAATGCCCGTAGTGCGGTCGACGTAGGCGCGCACCAGCGCCTCGATGGCCTCCGGGGGCTCGGCGGCCGGCGTGGCGGCCAGAACGCGCACCATCAGCGGCACCATGACGCCCTGCCAGCCCTCGCGGATCAGAGACAGCGTGCCATCAAAGTCGAATAAGGCATGGCGAATGGCACCGCGCGGCACGTCGGTGCGGAGAACCTCGAAACTGGCCGGCGCATTGGTCACTTGGCACACTCCATCGTAGGCTAGTCAGCATGTGGGCGGTCACTCGCCCGGGGTACCCTCTCCCAGGCACGGTACGATATAGGCGAGCGAGGCAGCCCTGTCAACCGATGCAGGAAAAGGGGCGTGCAACCGGCCGACCCGATTTGACGAGGGACTACAGGCAGAGTACAACGACAGCTAACGTCGTCCGGCTGCCTGGTGCCGGGCCCTTGCGGCGCGGGCCAGCTGCACCGCTGCGGGGCCTTACAGGTCGTCCTAGCCAACCGCAGCCCAGCCATCGCCCGATAGGTCACGACCCTTGCACGGCAGAGGAGCGCCCTGTGCGCATCGGCTTCTACACCAACTGCTACAAGCCCCGCATCAACGGCGTCGTGCGGTCGATTGCGGTCTTTCGCCAGGCGCTGCTGAACCTCGGCCACGAGGTGCACCTGTTTGCGCCAGCGGCACCCGGGTACCTTGACGACGAGCCCGACGTGTACCGCTATCCTGCCCTGCCCTGGGATAACAACGCCCTCTACCGGCTGGCGCTGCCCTTCTCGCGGCGGCTGGGCAAGTTGAGCGCTGACCTTCACTTGGATGTGATCCACAGCCACCATCCCGCCATGCTGGGGTGGGTGGCTGCCAGGCACGCCCGGCGCGCCGGCATCCCGCTCGTCTTTACGTTGCACAGCCAGTACCAGCACTATGGCGCCTACCTGCCCGTGGGCGGCCGGGTGGTGAGAGCGGTCTCTCGCCAGGCAGTTGTCCGCTACATGGCGCTCTGCCAGCGCATCATCGCCCCCACTTCGGCCGCGCGCGACCAGGTCCTCCGGGATGCCCCCGCGCTGGCCGGGCGCGTCGTCGTGCTCCCCACCCCTCTCCCGGTGGAGGCGTTCCCGGGCGTCGTCTCTCGGGATCTGCGCACCAAGTATGGGCTCGACGAGCATTTCACCTTCGCCGTGGTCTCCAGGCTGTCCGCAGAGAAGGGACTGTCAGAGCTGCTGCAGGCGATCGCTTCCCTGCGACGTCGGCGGGATGACGTGCGCCTGCTGATCCTCGGGGATGGCCCCGAGCGAGAGGATCTGGAGACCGAGGCGATCGAGCTGCGCATCGACGACGCGGTGATCTTTGCGGGGATGGTCCCCTTCTCGCAGGTTGCGGCGCACCTGCAGGCCGCGGATGCCTTTGTGTTCACCTCCCGCGTCGAGGCGCAGGGCCTGGTACTCAACGAGGCCATGGCCGTGGGGTTGCCCGTGGTCGCCTACGATGCGCCCTTTATCCGCGATATCATCGTGGATGGACAGAACGGGCTGCTGGCCAGGCCCCACTACCGGGCGCTGGCCATCAAGATGGCCACGCTGGTGGACCACGAGGAACTGCGCCGGAACCTGGCGGCGCAGGGGTTGGTCACCGCGCGCCGCTACGGAGCCGAGGAGCGCGCCCAGCAGCTAGCGTGCATCTACGAGGATGCCGTTGCCCAGCTGCGGAGCGATACCCTGGCGCGGAGCATCGGTTCCACGGGCGAAAGCGCCGAAGGCGTCTGAGGGCTCGTCGCACGCGCCGCGGCTGGCGCCGGGCGCAGTAGGAGCGACCAGTGCGCATCGGCTTTTACACCAACTGCTACGAGCCGCGCATCAATGGTGTCGTTCGCTCCATCTCCACCTTCCGCGAGGCCCTGCGCAACAGCGGGCAGACGGTCTTCCTCTTCGCCCCCGCGGCGCCAGGCTACGTGGATCGCGACCCGGAAGTCTACCGCTACCCCACTCTGCCGATCGAGAACGGCCGCCTGTACCGTCTGCCCATACCGATCTCGCCCAGGTTGGCACGGCTGACCGCCGGCCTGGGGCTCGAGATCGTCCACACTCACCACCCGGTGATGCTGGGTTGGGTGGCAGCGCATCAGGCGCGCGCGGCGGGCATTCCGCTGGTGTACACCGTCCACAGCCAGTACGCGCGGTACTGGGACCACCTGGCCCTTGGCAGCGCGGCGATGAACGCCTGCTGCCGTCGGGCAGTGGTCGCGTTCATGCGTCGCTGCCAGCGCATCATTGCGCCGACCGCCACCGTACGTGGGCAGATCGTGGCGGACCTTCCGGAGCTGGAACCCCGCGTCGTCGTTGTGCCCACGCCGCTCCCCAGCGGCGCCTTCTCTGCGGCCGAGTCTCGGGCCATCCGGGAGAGGTACGGCCTGGGCGACCGCTTCACCTTCGTCGTGACGGCGCGCCTGTCTCCGGAAAAGGGACTATCGGAGCTGCTCCAGGCCTTTGCCGCGCTCCAGCACCGTCGCCAGAACGTCCGCCTGCTGATCATCGGAGACGGGCCAGAGCGGGCCACTCTCGAGAGGAAGGCCGAGGAGCTGCACGTTTCCTCAGTAGTGGTGTTCGCCGGCATGGTGCCCTTTGGTGAGGTGGCCGCGCACCTCCAAGCAGCCGATGCGTTCGTCTTTTCCGCGCAGAGAGAGGTGCAGCCCCTGGTGCTCAGCGAGGCGATGGCCTCGGGGCTGCCGGTGGTGGCCTACGACGCCCCGTTCGTCCGCGACGTGATCGTGGACGGCGTTAGCGGCCTCCTGTCTCAGCCTCACTTTCGGGCTTTGGCCGTCAAAATGGCCATGCTCGTCGACGACGCTGATCTACGCCGCTCTCTGGCCGAGGCGGGGAAAAGGGCGGCGCAGCAGTTCAGCGCCACACAGGGGGCCGAAAACCTCCTCCGCGTCTACGAGGAGGCCATCGAGGACCTGCGCCGGGAGGCGCGCCGGCACCTGGCCCGCGCCGCTGATGACGTATCCAGCGTCGCCTGAACGTCCTCCCAGCGCGCTCACCCGGCGCCTAGCGCGACGCGCTCGGCAGGCCCCGTGGGTCTTCCTCCCAAGGCACCACGTCGGCTGTGCGGATGTACCAGTCCAGTAGGCGCCGCTCGAGGTCGTCGCGCACCGCGCGGTGGCCGGGATCGTCGTACAGGTTGGCGAGTTCACGCGGGTCGGCCTGCAGGTCGTACAGCTCGCTCTGCCCGGAAGGGCGGCGCACCAGTTTGTGGTCGAGCGTGCGGATCATCGTTGCCCGGCAGACGCTCAGCGGGCGCTCCTGCTGGAGGAGCCCCTTCGGCCAGTAGATATGCGTCGGGTCACGCGGGATGTCATAGTCAGCCCAGCGCCCCTCGAAAGAGCGCGGTTCGTGCAGGTCGTAGCCCCCCTCGGCGTACACCGCCCGGCCCAGGTCGTCCGCCTCACCCCGCAGCTGCGGGACGAGCGAGCGGGCCAGGTGCGTGTGCTGCGCCTCGACGCCGGCCAGGTCCAGGGCCGTCGCCATGACGTCCATGAGCTCCACCGGCCCCTGCACAATGTGCCCTGCCTTAGCCCCCGGCGCACGGATGATCAGCGGCACGCGCGTGAGCGTGTCATCCAGGGCGCTGGGCCACTTTTCTACCAGGCCATAGTCGCCTGACCAGTCGCCGTGGTCCGCTGTGGCCACCAGGCAGGTGCTATCGGCCAGGCCCGTCTCATCGAGGGCATCCAGCAGTTCCCCGAGCATCCAGTCCACGCAGCTGTTCATGCCCAGGTAGGTGGCCTGGAGCCGCTCGAGGAACCCCGCGGGGAGCCGATCCAGGCGGCGGTACTCGCGAATGCCCTCGTAAAAGTCCGGCTTGCCGGGCAGCCCCGCCGGCCGCAGCGGCGGGAGGGCGGCCGCGTCGTACATGGTGTGGTAGGGGGCTGGCGCCGCGTAGGGCGGGTGGGGCATCGAGAGGGGCAGATAGAGGACGAACGGCGGATCGCCGGGCCGACGCGAGCGCAAAAAGTCGATCCCGGCGCGCACGCAGCGCATGTCGCCGGTGTCCTCCACCGACCCCGGGAACTCGGCATAGTCGAACGAGTAGTAGGCGGCGTCGCCAGGCTGGTGCGCGTTCGGGCCAGCATGCCCCCCGGGAAAATGCGCATAGCGGTCCACGCACAGCGGGAACGACTCGCGCGCATACAGATCGTTCTTCCCATACCACTCGACGTAGTAGCCTGCCTCACGCAGGGTGCGGAACAGGCTGGGCTCGTGAGGGCGCAGCAGATGCCAGAGCGTGCGGTGCCCGGAGACGTGCGGGTACCAGCCGGTCATCATGCTGCAGCGTGACGGCGAACAGACCGTGTGCTGGACGTGACACTGCTCAAAGCGGACGCCCTCGGCCGCCAGCCGGTCGTAGTTCGGCATCCGGACGACGGGGTGCCCATAGCACGAGACGCTCTCGGCGCGCATCTCATCCGGGATGAACAGGATCAGGTTCACAGATCGCTCCTCTCGGCCAGGGGACGCACCCCGCACGGGCGCAGGACGTCCAGAGTCGGCAAGTACGCCCGCAGCGCCGCCGGGCGCTAGTAGGTCCACGCCTCCGAGTCGGGGCGGAGGGCCTCGCGCTCATCGTCCCAGTCGGAGGGGACGGTGTACTCGTTGTGCCGCGGCCGGATCGGGCAGCGCGCGCAGGGCGGGTAGCCATCGGCCCCTGAACGGAGCATCTCCAGCACCACCTCGGCGCAGTCGCTCAACCGGAAGAGGGTCAGCTCGCTCCCCCCCACCCTCACGCGGCGAGCGAGCCGGCGCCCCTCGATGATGGCGGGGTAGCGCTGCTCGTCAGTAAAGGGGCAGCGCGCCGAGCGCCAGCCACAGGTGCGCCCCAGCACGGTACGCCCGTCCGGCAGGTGCACCGGGTGGGCCTCGGTGCGCCGCCCCAGGCAGGGGGCGTGGTTGGTGGTTTCGGCCACATGATGGTAGCTGTTGGAGCGAAAGCCCACCCCCACCAGCAAGCCGTAACCTCCCTCGCGCCCCAGCAGGCCGAGCGGAGAGTCAGGCCCCATGGTCAGCGTGCGATGGTGCCCGCTGATGTAGCGCTCGGCCTGGACCCCCCAGGCGGCGAAGGGATGGGTCGGGTCCAGGCTGCGGCGCACGCCGGGCAGGCGCCAGAAGGTATCGGGCACCAGGCCATTCCGCGTAGGGGTCTCGCGGGGATCATAGTAGCCGGGGGCACCCGGTCTGAACGCCGCCCCGTGGTTGAACGAGGGCATCATGATCGTGCCCTGCGGCCCCACTGCGGCCATGAGGCCCTCGATGAGGGTCGGCGCGCCCCCCACGAGATTGCCGAAACTGCTGAGCGACGAGTGGACCATGAGGCCCATCCCGGTGCCGATGCCGAGGTCGACGAGGGCTCGGGCCAGGTCAGCGGGCGTGACGTGCGACAGATCCGCCTGGGGTGACACGGTCATGAACCTATCATTCTCCTACGAGGCCGGGTTCGGCTGGCCCAACGGCGGCCATTCTAGATGGCGGCCGAGCGATCGTCAACGCGCCGCACCCCAGACGCCGGTAAGCCGGCGCGAACCCCTTCGGCCAACGACAGTCGCATTGACAGATCCTCTTGCACCGTCTACCATCGCAAAGGTATTGGCCCTCGTCAGTGCGCGGGCGTTGGCGTGTAGTCAGTGGGAGGACGCGTAGTGGAACTGCGAGCGTTGGGTGGGTCCGATCTGCGAGTGAGCGTCATCGGCCTGGGATGCTGGCCCCTGGGCGGCGGCGACGGCTGGGGAGACGTGGACGAACGCCAGGCGGTGGCGACCATTCATGCCGCTCTGGATAGCGGCATCACCTTTTTTGACACGGCCGAGGCCTACAACGACGGCCGCAGCGAGGAGATCGTCGGCAAGGCGCTGGCCGACCGCCGCGACCGCGCCGTGATCGCCACCAAGATCGCGCCGCGCAACACCGAGCCGGCCACTCTGCGTGCCCACCTCGAGGCGAGCCTCAGGCGGCTGCGCACGGATTATGTCGACCTGTACCAGGTCCACTGGCCCATGCCCCCGGAGAACGTCGAGGGTGCCGTCGCCATGCTCGAGGAGCTGCAGTCCGAGGGCAAAGTGCGCACCCTGGGCGTTTCTAACCACGGCGTGCAGCAGATGGAGAAGATCGTCTGGACCGGTTGCCCCGTCGCCAGCAACCAGCTCTGCTACAACCTGCTGACGCGGGCCATCGAGCTCGAGGTGTTGCCTTCCTGCCGCAAGTACGGAATGAGCGTCATCGCCTACATGGCCCTCATGCAGGGGCTGCTCGCCGGCACCTACGCGTCCGTCGACGAGGTACCGGCGTTCCGCGCCCGGACGCGCCACTTTTCCGCGTCGCGCGGCGCGCGCCATGGCGAGGAGGGGCACGAGCAGCTCACCTTCGGGACGATCGCCAACGTGCGGAGCATCGCCGCGGAC
>JAAZBY010000440.1 GCA_012513595.1 Chloroflexota bacterium | reverse complement strand
TGTCGGCCCGCCGCGCGCGCCTCGTTTTCATGCCTGCCGGTGTGCGGTCCGGCGCACGTGACGACTCCATATCGATCCGTCGCGCGCCTCGTTTTCATGCCTGCCGGTGTGCGGCCCGGCGCACGTGACGACTCCAGACCGGGCCCCCGCCGGCGCCTCAGGAATACGTGTAGCCCAGGACCGCCTCTCGCAGGGCCAGGTAGTTCTCCAGCGGGACCGCGTCGTTCAGCTCCGTGCTGGAGCCGACCATCAGCCGGCCCCCGCCATCCTCGATGGCCCGCACCACGGCGTCGCGGACCTCCGCCGGCCGCCCCAGCGGCAGGAGCTGGGAGACGTCGATGGCCCCGGCCAGGAAGAGGTGCGGATGCCGCCGGTGCACCTCGCCCACGTCCATGCCGGCCAGCACCTCGAGCGGGTTGAGCCCGTCGATGCCCGCCTCCACCAGGCCGTCGAGGATCGGGTTCAGGTTGCCGTCCGAGTGAAACAGGAACTTGATCCCCCGGGCGTGGTAGGCGGCGGTGACGCGGGCCAGCCGCGGAAAGTAGTGCCGGGCGAACCAGGCCGGGCGGAGGAACGGGCCGCGGTTGTAGGCGATGTCATCGCCGGAAAAGACCGCCTCCAGCCCGTGGTCGGCGGGGAGATGGGCGATCCAGGCCAGGGTACGGTCCACCTGCACGTCGAGCAGGGCGTCGATCAGGTCCGGCCAGTCAGCCAGGTAGTAGGAGAAGGCCTCCAGGCCGATCTCGCCAAAGATGCCCTGCAGGCCCACCCCGGGCCCCGAGGCAAAGTAGAACACCTCGCCGAGGCGGGCGCGGTCGTCGGCGCCGCGGGCCAGCTGGGAGTCGAGCGCGGCCTGCCGCTCGGCCGTCCAGGCGGGGTCGTAGGCGTCCAGCTCGCGGCGCTTGGCGGCGGCGTAGGCCTCCGAGTCGGCATAGACGCGCTCGGGCGTCCAGATCGTCCAGCGGAAGTGGCGCTCGACGCGGCCATCGTCGAGGGTGACGGTATGAACGTGCTCGGGCAGGCGCACGAGCGGGCGGGTGGCGTCGACGGCCGGCGCGTAGGCGCGGTAGACGACCTCGGCGGCGTTCTCGACGGTGAGGCGTTGGCCGGCAAAGTGGCTGATGACCGCGTCGTTACGGAGCAGGTCGTAGAGGGGCGGGCGGTCGGGCGTGCGGCCATGGATGACGTCACGCACGCGTTGGAGCGATCCCTGCACGGTTGGTCTCCTTTCGGCTGGGGCAACGGGGACGGCGCGCACGGGCCAGGCGCCGGCGCCTACACCTGCGGCGCGCGGTAGGTGAAACGGCCGCCGACCACGGTCGCGGCGACCCCGGCGTGGGGGATCTCCGGCGGGTCGATGCGGAAGATGTCCTGCTCGAGCACGGTCAGGTCGGCCAGGAAGCCCGGCGCCAGGGTGCCGAGGTGGCTTTCCCGGCCGGCGGCGTAGGCGGGCCCCCAGGTGTAGGCGCGCACCGCCTCGGCCACGGTCAGGCGCTGCTCGGGGTGCCAGCCGTCGGGGCCCGGAGAGCCATCGGCGCGCCGGCGCGTCACGGCGGCGTGGAGCGCCACCAGCGGGTCGATGACCTCCACCGGGCAGTCGGTGCCGAAGGCCAGGACGGCGCCGGCCTCCTGCAGGGTGCGGAAGACGTAGGCGCGCCCGGCGCGCGGGCCGAGGTGCCGGTCCGAGATGTCCATGTCGGACGTGGCGTGGAAGGGCTGCATCGAGGCCACCACGCCGAGGCGGGCCACCCGGGCCACGTCGGCGGGGTGCAGGATCTGCAGGTGCTCGATGCGCAGGCGCGCGGCCGGCGGGCGGGGCGCGCCCCGGGCGGCGACGAGTTCGTAGGCGTTGAGCGCCTCACGGCAGGCCCGGTCCCCGATGGCGTGGATGGCGCAGCCCAGGCCGCCCTCGGCCGCAGAGAGGACGGCCCGGCGGAGCGCCTCGACCGGCGTGGTGGCCAGGCCGGCGGTGCGGGGCTCGGTCTCATAGGGCTCCAGCATCCAGGCGGTGCGCGGGCCGAGGGCGCCGTCGGCAAAGATCTTGACGGGCCCGAGGCGCAGGGTGTCGTCCCCATAGCCGGAGCGGAGGCCCACGGCCAGGGCCTCATCGAGCGCCTCGTAGGGGATGGCCTTGACCACGCGGAGCGGCAGCTCGCCGCGCTCGTGGAGCGCCTGCTCCCCGCGGAAGGCCAGCGTGCCGTCCATGTCGTGCACGCCGGTGAGGCCGGCGCGGGCGGCCGCGTCGCAGGCACGGCGCAGGCCGGCCACCATGTCGTCCAGCGTCGGCTCGGGGACGTGGCGGCCCACCAGGCCCATGGCCTCCTCGAGGAGGATGCCGGTGGGGGCGCCCTCTGCGTCGCGGAGGAGCAGGCCGCCGTCGGGGTCGGGGGTGGCGGCCGTCACGCCGGCCTCGCGGAGGGCGGCGGAGTTGGCCCAGGCGGCGTGGCCGCTCTTGGTCACCAGGTAGACGGGGTGGTCGGGGGCGACGGCGTCGAGGTCGGCGGCCGCCGGGAAGGCCCCGCCCCAGACGTTAT
>JAAZBY010000439.1 GCA_012513595.1 Chloroflexota bacterium | reverse complement strand
CGTGGCGACACGGAAGCGCTGGCCTCCACGCTGACCATGGCACGGAGCCCCAGCGGCTTTTTCATGGAGTACCACCCCAAGCTGCGGCCCGTGGATTCGCCGACCGACGGGGTCTTTCTGGCCGGCGCCGCCCAGGGGCCCAAAGACATCCCCGCCAGCGTGGCGCAGGCCAGCGCGGCCTCTTCGCGGGCGGCGCGCGTCTTGGCCGCTGACACTTGGGAGATCGAGCCGATCACGGCGCACGTCTGGGAAGATCGCTGCATCAGCGCCCAGGGCAAGCGCTGCGGGGTGTGTGCCACGGCCTGCCCGTACGGCGCCATCAGCGTGGTGCAGGGGCAGCCGGCGGTCATCACGCAGGCCCAGTGCCACGGCTGTGGTGGCTGCGTGGCCGAGTGCCCCCACGACGCCATCACCCAGGCCCACTTTACTGACCCACAGATGGTCGCCGAGCTGCAGGCCCTCCTGGCAGACAAGCCGGAGGAAAAGATCTTGGCCTTCATGTGCCACTGGTGTTCGTACGGCGGGGCGGACAACGCCGGCACCAGCCACTTTACCTACCCAGCCTCTTCCCGCGGGCTGCGCGTGATGTGCTCGGCCCGCATGGACCAGGACTTTATCCTGGAGGCCTTCCGGCAGGGCGCCGGGATGGTGCTCGTTTCTGGCTGCCACCCGCAAGACTGCCACTACATCTCGGGCCAGCAGGTGGCCGAGAAGCGCTTCGCCCGGGTGCCCCGCACCCTGGAGAGGATGGGCATCGACCCGGAGCGCTTCCGCGTGGAGTGGATCTCGGCCGCGGAGGGCGAAAAGTACGCCCGCGTCATCACCGAGATGGACCAGAAGCTCAAGTCGCTCGACCCGGCCCAGATCCGTGCCGAGAACCGCGCCGCGGGCCCCGAGATCGCCAAGCGGCTGCGGCGCTGGATGACCGTCCCCAACATGGCCGACCTTCTGGCGGAAGAGGTGGTGTTCGAGTGATCCGATCAGACAGCCTGGATCGCACCTTCGTCGAAGAGGTGCTGGCCGAGCCGGGCGGGGAACACCTGCTGACCTGTTGGTCCTGCGGGACGTGCTCCGCCACCTGCCTGGTGCGCCGCTACGACCCCGCCTTCAACCCGCGGGTGATCCTGCGCAAGGCGGGGTTGGGCATGCGCCAGGCGGTGCTCTCGTCGGCGGAGATCTGGCTCTGTTCCGCCTGCGACAAGTGCTACGGGCGCTGCCCCAAAGAGATCCACATCTCGGACGTGATGGGCGCCATCCGTGCCATCGCCATCCGCGAGGGATACCAGCGGCCCGGGGCGGTCGCCGCGGTGGACGTCGCGCGCTGCGTGGCCTGCGGAATGTGCCAGGCGGTCTGCCCGTACGAGGCGGTGACCCTGCAGGAGGTGGCCTGGAACCGCCGTACGCGCACTGCCGCGCAGGTGGATGCCTCGGCGTGCATGGGCTGTGGGATCTGCAGCGCCGTCTGCCCGTCCGTCTCGATCTCCGTGCCGGGGCAGGCGGACGCGCAGGTGCACGCGGACCTTGCCGGGCGCGGGCTGGCGCAGGTGCCCGAGGGGGGCTGGCAGGGCAAGGTCCTGGTGTTGGCCTGCAACTGGTGTACCCACACCGAGGCGGACGCCCGGGCCGCCGCCGAGTCGCTGCCGGGGGTGGAGATCATTCGGGTGGCCTGCGCGGGAAGGGTATCGCCGCTCATGGTGATGGCCGGCCTGCAGATGGGCGCCAGCGCCGTCCTCGTGGTCGGCTGCGGTGAGGGAGAGTGCCACTACAAACAGGGCTCGGCGCTCGAGGAGGGCCGCCTGGCCGTCTTGCAGAGGCTGCTGGAGACTTTGGGGCTGCCGCCGCAGCGCGTGCAGTTCTTCCGGTTGGGCTCACTGGAGCGGGGCAGGTTTGGGGAACTGGTGGCGAACGCGGCGGAGAGCGCGAGGGAGCCGGTACCCTTCGCGTTGAACGTCCGAGGGGGGCAGTGACCGTGGCCGTGCGACCGAATGGCGAACCCGAGCCGGGGGCGGTGCGCGCCGAGCACCCGCAGGCCCCTGAGGAGATCACGTCGGCGATCCGCGCCGCGGCCGACGCCCTCCTGCGCGGCGAGCAGGTGGATCTGGTCATTGGCTACCGCCAGGGCTGGCGCGAGGGCGTGTCTACCCCCTGCTTTGTGCGCAGCGCGGCCGACGCGCAAGTCCTCATCTATGACGCGCACTGCACCCACAACCTGGCCAGGTACCTCGTCGG
>JAAZBY010000438.1 GCA_012513595.1 Chloroflexota bacterium | reverse complement strand
CGCGTGACGCCGTCCCCGCCTACGCCTCTTGCCTGGGCTACTCGCTGGAGCCCGAGGCCGTCTATGAGCGCGCCACGGCCCTCAAGGCGGAGGGCTACACGGCGCAAAAGTGGTTCTTCCGCTACGGGCCCGGCCACGGGCGCGCCGCCCTGGAGCGCAACATGGTCCTGGTGCGCACGCTCCGTGAGGCCGTTGGCGATGACGTGGACCTGATGTTCGACGCCTGGCTCGGCTGGGACGTGCCCTTTGCGGTGGAGATGGGCCTGCGCATGGCCGAGTACGCCCCGCGCTGGCTGGAGGAGCCCGTGCCGCCCGACCGCATCGGGGCCTATGCGGAGATCCGCCGGCAGACGGGCATTCCAATCGCCGGGGGCGAGCACGAGTACACCCGCTGGGGGTTCAAGGTGCTCCTCGACGCCGAGGGGGTCGACGTCATCCAGGCGGACCCCGATTGGACGGGCGGCCTGAGCGAGATGGTCAAGATCTGTGCCCTGGCCTCGGCCTACGATCGGCAGGTCGTCCCGCATGGGCATTCGGTGCTGCCGGCGCTGCACCTGATCGCCGCGCAGTCCCCGGAAGTGTGCCCGCTGCTCGAGTTCCTGATCCTGCACAACGCCCGCAAGCAGTGGTTCCACGTGGACAAGTTCTTCCCGGAGGGCGGCCTGATGCGCCTGCCCGAGCAGCCAGGGCTGGGGATCACACTCGACCCGGCGCGCGTGCTCAAGCGCCAGGAGCTGAGTTGGGGCTAGCGACTCGCGGGGGCGGGGGAATGGCAAAGGGGGGCCGGCCGGCCCCCCTTTTCGCGCGCTACTCTCTCTCCGTGACGTACCAGGCCCCGTCGATCAGCTCCACGACGTAGCCGGCCGAGTAGGTGTCGTCCGTCACGGAGCTTTCCAGCTTGCCGCCGCAGTACTTGCTGCGCGACTCGGTCTTTTCCACGCGGATGCGGGCATAGTTGTTGTCGCGCAGTTCGATGATCTCGACGGTCATGGGCGTCTTGTGGGTGATCTCCCAGTAGCAGCCGGCGGCCCTGGTCTCGTTCACCAGCGCGATCTGTCGGGCCAGGGCGTCGCGCGCCAGGGCCTCGGAGAGGCGCGAGGTTTCCCCGGTGCGCTGCGAGTGCTCCTTGGCCTGCTGGAAGCGCTCGGCCGCCTCGCGGATGCTCGCTTCGATCTGCTCCCGCGTGGGCACCGTCGCGGTGGCTAGCGGTGCGGGGCCGGCGGTCGGCAGGGGGGGCATCGTCGGCGCCGCCGGAGCGCCGGGCGGCGTCGGGTTCTGGGCAGCCGGCGCGCTGGGGGAGGTCGGCTCCGTCAGGGGGGCCAGCGTGGCGGCACCGGCCGGCCCCTCGGCGCTGGCCAGGGCCGTGCTCGGCGGTGTCTGCTCCGCGGCGGGTGCCGGCTCTTCGCCCGGCCTGCCAAGCACCAGGACCAGGACCACGGCGCCGATGATGGCACCGGCGGAGACCAGGGCGACGGACTGCCAGGAGATCCCGGCCGAACGGCGACGTCTAAAGCTCATGCTTGCCTCCTCGGGTGGGCGCGCCTATGCCAGGTAGACGGCGCCAGGCCGCGCCTGGTTCCCAGACGGCGAATGATTTGGGGGCGGCGGGCAATGCAGCACGATCGATTATACCGCAGCCCCGGGCCCTGGCAACGGGTTCCGCGGAAGAGCCGAACGCGCCCCTGGCCAGCCGGCAGTCCGTCGTTTGGAGGAGTTCGGCACGGCGCCCGGAACGCGGCGCGCTCGCGCCCTTCTCACTGCCTAGTCCCCGCGCACCACCCCCGTCAGGCGTAGCTCCTCGGCACGATGGCAGGAGACATAATGCCCTTCGCCGACGTCTCGCCATTCCGGCTCGTCCGTTCCGCAGCGCGGCTGAGCGTAGCGACAGCGCGGGTGGAACTTGCACCCGGAGGGTGGGTTGGCCGGGCTGGGCACGTCACCAGGGAGGATGATGCGCGCCTTGACCACGTCCGGATCGGTACGGGGCACGGCCGAAAGGAGCGCCTCGGTGTAGGGGTGTTTGGGCGTCGAGTAGACGCGCGGCGTGGCCGAGAGCTCCACGATGTTGCCCAGGTACATTACCGCCACCCGGTCACTGACGTTCTCCACCACGGAAAGGTCGTGGGCCACAAAGAGATACGTTAGCCCAAAGCTCTCCTGCAGGTCGTTCAGCAGGTTGAGCACCTGCGCCT
>JAAZBY010000437.1 GCA_012513595.1 Chloroflexota bacterium | reverse complement strand
CCCTCGTCGTAGATGGGGCCGTAGACCTCCCGGTCAAAGGGCACGCAGCCGGCGCGGCCGTGGTCGCGCATGATCTGCGTGCAGCGGCTGCAGGCGATGCACACCCCGCGCCGCTTCATCTCGCCGGTGGTCAGCAGGTCGCGGGCGAAATCGGGGTAGGCAAACGCCTCCCGCCCCGCGCCCACCAGGTCGGTCCAGCCGCGGGCCATGGCGCCGGCCGCGGCGTTGCCCAAGTACTGGCGCAGCCACGAATACCCCGAGCCCAACACCACCAGCCCCGGATAGGCCTCCTTGACTTGCCGAGCCAGCCCGATCATGCGGGCCACGCCCACCACCGGGTGCTCCTCGGGGACGTAGCCGCCGTCGACGTTCGTGTCAAAGGGGCGGTTGATGTGCGGCGTGTAGTAGGGGTTGCCGACCGTCACGTTAACGAGCTTGACGCCGGCCTCCTCGAGGAGGCCGATCAGCCGCAGCGGCTCGCTCATGTCGGGCACGGCGGGGTCCTCCTGAGAGACGCCCCAGCCCCACGGGTAGGGGTGCCCATCGTAGACGTTCATCCGCAGGGTAACGTCTACACCCGGCACCTCGTCGCGCACGCGGCGCACAATGCTCAGGAGCATGCGCGTGCGGTTCTCGAACGAGCCGCCGTACTTGCCCGGGCGGGTGTGCGCGGCGAGCAACTCGGAGAACAGGTAGCGGTGGCAGCACTTGATGTCCATCCCGTCGAACCCGCAGCGCGCCGCCAGCTTGGCCGCCTCGATGTAGCGGTCCTGCAGACGGTCCAGATAGTCATCGGTGACGAGCGGCTGATCCTCCGGGACGCCGACGGCCTTGTCAAGCAGGCCATCGTGGTGGGCGATAATCGGGGCCGGCTTGTCCACCGGGCGCGAGTAGCGCCCCGAGTGGGTTAGCTGAATGACAGTATACGGAGTATACTCGGCACCGTTCGCCTCACGCCCGGCCGCCAGCGCGCCCTCGCGCAGCGCGGCAAAAGAGTCGGCCGTGCTCTCAACCAGCAAGAGCTGACGGGGGTTGGCGCGCGCCTCGGGCACCACGGCGGTGGCCTCGAACCAGAGCAACCCCGCCCCGCCGTGGGCAAAGCGGTGGTAGCGGCGGGTGGTCAGCTCGTCGGGCCGGCCGTCGGCAGTGCCGTCGCAGCCCTCCATGGGCTGAATGGCCAGGGCGTTGGGCGTTTCCTTCGTGCCGATGCGCACGCGGCGCGCCAGCGGGCTGAGGTCGTCGTCCAGGGGCAGGTCTTGGCCCAGCTCGGCGACTTTGGCGCGCAGCTCGTCCAACGACCTGAAGCGAAAACGTTCGTGGGGCATGCCGTTCTCCCGTTCTTCGGTATTTCAGTAGCCAACGGGTTGAAGGTAGCACGGCGGCCGGGAGGTGTCAATCGGCGGGCCGCGCCGGGAAAGCACTGCGCATTGGGCGTTGCCGCCCGGTTTGACACCCCTCCCCGTCGGGGGCATCCTGTGCGGACGGACTACACGGAGGTGCGCGCGCATGGATTGGACCAGGATGGGCCACCAGGAACTCGGCCGCCAGACGGGCGTGGTGGTGCCGGCCTACTTTTCGGCCAGGCCGCCCGACGATCTGGTGCGCCGGCTGCTCCGCCTGACCCTGGCAGACTCGCACCATTACCTCCCGCCGGGGCAGGTGTGGGTCGTCGTCGATGGCGACCCGCGCACCGCCCGCCTCGCCGCAGAGGTCCAGGAGGAATGCCGCGCCCGGGTGGGGGAGGCCTTTCGGCTGCTCGTCCTCGAGGCCAACGGCGGCAAGTTCCGCGCCGTGCGCGAGGGGATGCGCGGCCTGCTGGCGGCCTGCCCGGGCCTGCACTACCTCGCCGTCCGCGATTGCGACGGCGACCACGCCCTGGCCGACCTGCCGGCCCTGGTTCGGGCGGCCGTCGAGCTGGCCGAGGCCCAGGGGAGCACTGATGTCCTCATCGCCGGGGCGCGCTCCAGCCGGCATCACCCCATGGGCTGGCTGCGCGGCGAGCTCGAGGCGCTCCTCGACGGCGTCACGCTCGACGCACTGGCCTACTATCTGGCCCGGGAGGGGCGTGCGCTCGACCTGACCCACGCCGGCGGGGCCACGGGCGTGCCGGATATCTCCAGCGGCTACAAGGTCTACGGCCGCCAAGCCGCCGAGCGCCTCTTTGGTGACGAGCCCGCCCGCCTGGCCAGCCTCAGCGAGCGGGACTATTGGCGCTACGGCCCCGAGACGGTCCCCTTTGTCGAGGCGATCGTTGCGGGCGCCGCCTTTGGCCTGGCGCCGCGTCTGACCTTTGACGGGCAGCCCACCTCGTCGTTCGGCGACCTCAGCGTGGTGGGCCTTTACGGCGAGCTCTTGGCCTGGGTGGCCACGCGCCTGGGGATTCCCCTCCCCGCGGCCGCCCAAATGTTTGACAATCGCGCCTGCACCCTCCTGTTACGCACCACGGCCGAGGGCGCCGAGACGCTCGGCCTCGTGCGGCGCCACGCCCTGGAGCGCGCCGCCGCCCACCTGGGAGTGCCGACGCCGCCCATTGTCGCGCGCCCCCTGCCGACCACGTTGTAGGCCGCCCCGTGGCCGCAGGGTTAGGCAGGGGCCGGGCGCTGTGCTAGAATCGGCACCAATGCAGGAAAGGAGCGAAGGAACCAGTGGCCGACGTCGTAGTGCTGGGCAGCCTGAACATGGACCTGGTGGTGCGCGCGGAGCGGATGCCCCGCCCCGGTGAGACGGTGCTCGGCGAGCAGTTCAGCACGGTCCCGGGCGGGAAGGGTGCCAACCAGGCGGCCGCCGCGGCGCGGCTGGGCGCCAGCGTGGAGATGATCGGCTGCGTCGGCAACGACGCCTTTGGTGGGGCGTTGCGCCACAACCTGGAGGCCCAGGGCGTCGGCACAGCGCGGGTGCGCACGGTGCCCGGCACGGCCACCGGCGTGGCCATGATCATCCTGGACGCCGCCGGAGAGAACAGCATCGTCGTGGCGCCCGGCGCCAACGCCGCGGTGACTGCCGAGGACGCCCTCACCGCCCGGGCGCTCCTGCGCGGGGCCCGCTACCTGGTGATGCAGTGCGAGGTGCCGATCCCGGCGGTGCGCGCGGCCGCCGCGGTGGCCGCCGACCTCGGCCTGCCGGTCATCCTGAACGCCGCGCCGGCCCACGGCATCGACCGCGAGGCCCTGGCGCGGATTCCTTATGTCATTGTCAACGAGCACGAGGCCGAGCACGTCAGCGGCATCGCGGCCAACTCGCTCGACGGCGCCGGGCGTGCGGCCCGGGCGCTGCAGGCCATGGGCATCGCCTGCCCCATCGTTACCCTGGGGCCGGCCGGCGCCCTGTTCGCCGAGGGGGCCGACCTGGTCCACGTGCCGGCCCGTTCGGTGCACGTGGTGGACACCACCGCCGCCGGAGATGCCTTTGTCGGCGGCCTGACCGTGGCCCTCTTGCAGGGGCGCCCGCTGGCCGACGCGGTGCGCTACGCCACCTGCGCCGGCACCCTGGCGACCACGGTGCTCGGCGCGCAGCCCTCGCTCCCCTCGGCGGAGCAGGTGGAGGCCTTTTACCGGGGAGGCAGTGCCTAACTTGAGCACGCCAGACGGCCTCGTAGGGATCATCGCCAACCCGGCGGCGGGCAAAGACATCCGCCGCCTGATCGCCCATGGCGCCACGCTGGATAACCAGTCCAAGGTCAGCATCATCCGGCGCGTGGCCGTGGGCCTGGGGGCGCTGGGGATTGGGCGCGTTCTCCTGATGCCTGACGAGCAACACCTCGCCGAGCGCGCCTTCCGCGGGCTGCCGCGGGGCGCCGCCGACGTGCCCGCGGCCGACATCGTCGATATGCCCGTCCGCGGTGAGCCGGACGATTCGCGCCTGGCCGCCGCGCTGATGCGCGAGGCGGGCGCGGGCTGCCTGGTCGTGTTGGGCGGCGACGGTACCGTGCGCATGGTGGCCCAGGGCGCCGGGGAAGTGCCGATCCTGGCCATCTCCAGCGGGACCAACAACGTGCTGCCCAGCTTTGTGGACGGGACGACCGCGGGCCTGGCTGCGGCCGGGCTGGCCTTGGGCCTGGTGCACCGCGGGCTCGGCGCGCGCCGGCACAAGCGCCTCACCGTCCACGTCGACGGCGCCGCCGTCAGCGACGCCCTGGTGGACGTCGCCGCGCTGGCGGGGCGCTTCGTCGGGGCCCGCGCGGTGTGGGACGTGCACGCCCTGCGGCAGGTGTTCGTTACGCGCGCCTCGCCCGCCGCGATCGGCATCTCGGCCATCGCCGGCGTCGTGCGCCCTTTGACGCCGGAGGAGCCCTATGGGCTGGCCCTGCGGCTGCGCGAGGGGGCCGACCGCAGCGTGTTGGCGCCGGTGGGGCCGGGGCTGGTGGCCCGGCTGGGCGTCAGCGAGATCACCCGCATCACCCCGGGGGAGCGGGTCGACATCGTCCCAGAGCGCCCGCTGATCCTAGCCATGGACGGCGAGCGTGAGGTGGCCCTGCCCCGCCCGGG